>JAMOUE010000001.1 GCA_027068235.1 Deltaproteobacteria bacterium
ACGCCTGCCACTATAAATACATCAACCGATATCAAAGCCCTTTTTAAAATATCTGGCGCGCCTTCATACAGAGGGCTTAAGCTTGGCATCATGAGGGATGCTGCCTTTCAATTTTATTATCCAGAGAATCTCGAGGCATTGGAACTCTTAGGA
Source organism: Deltaproteobacteria bacterium (assembly GCA_027068235.1). GTDB lineage: Bacteria > Desulfobacterota > Dissulfuribacteria > Dissulfuribacterales > QOAL01 > JAADCZ01. The sequence goes on from JAMOUE010000001.1 coordinate 154, forward strand.
GCGGAACTGATATATCTAAATGGACTCACTGATAAAGACATACCAAACATAGATGGCCTATATATTGGGGGCGGATTCCCTGAGACCCAGGCGGCTACCCTTGAAACAAACAAAACCTTTCGGAAACGCCTTTTAAATCTCATAGAAAAGGGGCTTCCTGTCTATGCAGAATGTGGAGGCCTTATGTATCTTGGCCGTTCCATCAACTGGAACAATCAAGACTATGAGATGGTTGGCGCCCTACCCTTTCATTTTGAGATGAAAAAAAGGCCTGCTGGCCACGGCTACACCACCTTACAATTTGAGAAGGATAGCCCATTTTATTCCAAAGGTGCCGTTATCAAAGGGCATGAATTCCATTATTCCAAGCCCCTTGCCTTAAACGAAAGAGACGGTGTCTTTGCATGCAAAGTCATTAGAGGAAGCGGATTTGACGGGAAACACGAGGGATATGTATTTAAAAATACATTTTCTACCTATACCCATATACATGCCCTTGGCCAAAAGGAGTGGGCCAGCACCTTTCTTAAAGGAGTGGCAAGGCGTTAAAACGCTTGGAATTAAAGATAAAGAAAGGCATGTGAGATTTTGAGCAAAAAACACAAAATGGGCTTGACAACGCCTTTAACTATAGTCTATATGAGTTCTGTTTATTAGTTGGTCAAGAACCAGGGATACGTTCCCGCAAATTAAAAATAAAGGAGGAAGCCATGTTTCAGATCACAATTGACTACGACAAGTGCCAAGGCGATGAGGAGTGCGTAAACGCTTGCCCAGCAGAAGTTTATGATTTTGAGGATGACAAGCCCGTTATCGCCAGGCCAGACGACTGTCTTGGTTGTGAAACCTGTGTTGAGGTTTGCCCTGTAGGAGCAATTACAGTAGAAGAAGTCTAAGATACGATACTCTTTTGGCACAAAAAAGGCCCCAGTTACTGGGGCTTTTTTATTAACACCTTAACTAACCTTATCTTTGTTATGTTCTAATCTTCTCTATTCCTCTGTGGAATCAAGCTCTTCTGTACGGCTTCTAAACCATAGGAACGCACCAATCAAAAAGGGCTCAAACCTAATCACCATTGCATCAACAAATACCCAGGAAAACTCCCAAAAGAACTGCTCTGGTTTCCAAACCGATTTTATGCCTGCTTTAATCAAGGAATAGTAGATTTGAAGACCGCAATAAAGAAAGACGTAAAGTAAATGGATGGCAAAGATCAGCCCCAATGCCTCTAAAAACCATCTCAGCCTGTAAGATACAAGAGGAAACAACGAAGCTACTATGGCTATGGTCAATGGGACATTATAAGAATAGGCAGATACGCTAAGACCGACATTAAAATGTAAATTTGCCGGCCCTTTACTGGTCAGTGCTTGATAAAGAAAATGACATATGGCCTTTTCGGGATGTATATCAATACGATCCACAAGGCTGCCTGTAATAAGAGCAGCCAGATGTGCGCCAACATTTGTTACCAACATTCCATAAAAGGCCTTTACATGCAGCCAAAGGAACACCATCAGGCCATATGTAACCAAAAAGAGTAAAACAGCTAATATAAATCTATTCCTTGACTGCATAATTTAACCATACCAAAAAAAGCACAAAGGCCACGGCAATCATAATGCCTTGGGCCACATACATGTGAAAAACATAAAAAAAATTTTTAAAATGCACACCGCAGTAACCAAGGGCTGCTATTCTTATTATATTGAAAAATTGAATAACAACAAATCCTGCAATTATCCCCTCAAGCCTTTTCCTCCAAGAAGCAGGAAATGCAAGAATAGCCACCATGTAAATAAGGAAAGCTTCAAGCCCATTACATCCAAATTTTACATCTAAGGATATTCCCTTAAGATGGATGATAGAACCCTGAATAGCCCTTACAAATCCAAAAGGTTCCAACAACTTAGCAGTTGCCTGAACTATGAACTTTGTATAAATGCCATTGATATCAATGATTTTTTTTATGGATTCGAGACTTAACGACAAAGCCATGCCACCCATTAAGATCAAATAGGTGAGCAGAAATTTTATGCTTGAAAATCCCTTTTGTGCCTTTGAACTTTGCCTTTTTACCTCTTTTTTCTTTGACTCATTCTTCATATTTGAGACACCATATCTAGCAATTTATAACCAAGCCCCTTACCCTTGTTGAGCTCTCAACAATATTTCTTTAGCCTTTTCAATGTCTTTTCTAATTTGCTCGGCCAATTCAGACGGGCTGGAAAACTTTTTTTCATCCCTTATCCTGTCTACCATATTTACTTTTATTGTATGTCCATAAATCTCTTTATGAAAGTTAAATATGTGAACTTCTGCTCCAAGTTTACCATCACCAAAAGTAGGGTTGAAACCAATGTTTACAACACCTTCATATTGTTTATCTCCATGAATAACTTGTACTGCGTACACTCCAGGCTTTGGACATAGATCCTCTGGATTTATGGCTAGATTAGCAGTAGGAAACCCAACTACTGGCCCTCCGCGCTGTTTACCCTTTTGTACGACCCCTCTTATCTGATAAAATCTGCCAAGCATCTTCCGCACCATTTTCATATCGCCTTTCTTGACGAACTCTCTTATAGAGGTGCTACTAACGATGATTCCATCTATCTTAACAGGAGGGATAACGTGTACGTTAAATCCCAACTTTTTACCCATGTCTTTGAGAAAATTGATATCACCCTCTCTACCCTTACCGCAGGCATAGTCATAACCGACGACCAGATCTTCTACTCCAATAACATCATATAATATATTTTTTACAAAATAACTAGCTGGAGTTTTGGCAAACTGCTTTGTAAAAGGAAGACAGATAAGATGCTCTATGCCTGCAGCCATGATTAGTTCTATTTTTTGTTCGAGTGTACAAATAAGTTTTGGTGGATTATCAGGGCGCAATACCTTCATGGGATGTGGATGAAAGGTCAAGGCCACCTTTTCACCACCTTTTTTATCAGCCAAATCAACTACTTTTTTAAAAAGGGCCTGATGTCCTAAATGAACTCCATCGAAATTCCCAATCGTTAGGGCAGGACGGTAAAATGGTCTTTCAATCTCCTCCAAAGAAGAATAAACTTTCATATAACTCACCTATTAAATTGTCCAGGAAACAGTAATATGGGCACTTGACAACCGCAACTCCTCTTTATTTAATTACTCATTACGAATGCCGAAGTGGCGGAATTGGTAGACGCGCTAGATTCAGGATCTAGTGGGGGTTATCCCCGTGGGAGTTCGAATCTCCCCTTCGGCACCAAAATCCATAAAGAATCCTCATCAGTTTAAAAATTACTCTTTATTAGATATCAGATGAAAGTAAGGCTGCAGCTAAAAGGGCTAGAAGAACCCCTACTATCTGCCTGAAAGTCAATCTTTCATGCAATACAACAAGGGCAAGTGCTACTGTCACCACAGGATATAAGGCTGTAAGAGCAGATATAACCGATATAGGTCCAGAGCGAATGGCGCAAAAAAAGAAGTACAAACCGATTGTCCCAAATATTCCAGTCAAAATAGCATAAAATGCACCTTCTAAATCTGTCTCAATGCCTGGCCCCAATACAAACACAACCACAAGGCTTGTGGCCATAACTCCACATGCCTCATAAAAAACGGAGCTAGAAGGAGATATTCTTTCAAGAGACAACTTGGGGAAAAAGGCCCAAAGCCCCCAACACAATAGGGCGGCTAGAGCATTACCTAACCAAACATTCATCATTGAATTCTTTGTTACCATGCACCGGTGCCAATCTTGACAAAGATCTCCTTAAACCAGCTTAAGAAATCTTCTTTTACCAACCTTCAGAATTGTCCCTTGGGCTGGTCGATCCACCTCATCTTGAGAAACCTTGGTGCCATCAAGACTTACAGCTCCCTGTTTAATGAGCCTCCTTGCCTCCGAGTTACTCTTTACAAGGCCAGATTCTTTTAACAACTTTGGAAGATAAACCTTGTCACCATCGTATTGTGACAATGGATACTCAGGTATATCTTCTGGCGTCTCGCCTCTGGAAAATTGTGCTTCAAACTGTTTTTTGGCCTTATCCGCTGCTTCTGGACCGTGATAACGTGCTACTAATTCAAAGGCCAGTTGTGATTTTACATCCTTTGGATGCAAAACCCCCTTTTGAATATCTTGTTTTAGGCCTTCTATCTCTTTCAAAGACCTAGAACTAAGGAGTTCATAATAACGAAACATGAGCTCATCTGATATGGACATCAGCTTACCGAACATCGAATTTGGTTCTTCTGTAATCCCTACATAATTACCCAGGG
>JAMOUE010000002.1 GCA_027068235.1 Deltaproteobacteria bacterium
CGGATGTTGGACATACCACCCACCCCTGTTGAAACCTTGAGAAGGGCAAGAGAGATAGGTCTGGAAGAGGGACTAAAATATGTATATCAAGGAAACGTACCTGGAGAAGGAGGCGAAAACACCTATTGTCCAAAGTGTGGCACTCTTGTTATTGCTCGATATGGATTTTCAATACTTGAGAACAAACTCCAAGACGGCAAATGCCCAAAATGCAACCAGGCCCTTGATGGCGTTTGGCACTAACTAGGAGAAAATAGGTCTCCTCTTCCTGGGAGGCCTTACTCCTCTTCGTAGATTTACCCACTGCTGCACCACCTCCAAGTAGAGTTCCCCTACCTGAGTGGCAAGCTCCTGCCTGGTTCCACTTGGTGCAATCTGAAACTGAGTGGCCTTTGAACGGCTCTCTGCCACAAGCCACTCTACTTCAGTTAGGCTCTGAATAACATCTCTGGGGCTGTGAATAAATAGTACAGGCTTTTTGAAAGAGGCCATCTTCTGCCTATTTTCAAAGAAATCCACATCTGGTATCAGAGACGAATCTATACCTGAGCGCTCTAAAAACACCTTAGCAGAATCAAAGCCGCTTTCCATAATCAGACAAAGCACATCCTTTTGTCTCTTTAGCGCAACATCCAAAGCAGGAACACACCCTAAAGAACGGCCCATGACAGCAACGTGGCCTTGTCTGTCATTTTGGCTCATCCACGTTTTAACTGCATCAAAAAAGAGCTCTGCATCATCAAAGAGTTTTTCAAAGGAAAACTCTCCTTGGCTCTTACCCACTCCACGGTATTCAAGGGCCAACAAAGAAAAACCTATGGCCTGAAAGCCGCTTCCAAGCATATGAAGTGTTTCGTCTGTCTCATACTCGGCAGGGAAGTATAATACGTGGGGATCTGCTGGAGATGCCTCGTATATCCTGGCTCTAAGAAGTATTCCATCTTTGTCTGCAAACTCCAATATGGTACAGGGAGGTTTAGGCTCATTGAGCCTAGCCTCCCTGAAAAGGCTTTGGGCCACATTTGCTGCATCAAGTTTCTTTAGGGCTTCTACTGGTACCACGTCAGTCTTTCCTTAAACTCTTGGATCTTCTTACGCTTGAAGTTGGATGAAAAGTCCCGATGCCCCATATACGAAAGGGCATGATCCTTCAAATTGGCAAGCAAGGCGCTGAATACCTCGTCTTTTTCCCTCTCATCTATGAAGTTTCTCTCTTTCTGAAGCTGAAATGCTATTTCTCGACCATGTTGCTCCAGAAACTTTTCATAGAGGGTGTCACCATCTTCAAAGGAGTTGAAATCAGCCCTTTCAACCTCCATTGGGATCTTGACCAAAAGGCCTATGAGCCATCTATCTCCTGCAACCTTGCGGGAATAATCATAGAACTCAACCTTGAGTCCGTTATCTAGTTTTATCTCTTCTATCATCCTTTTTTCCCACTTCATACTGTTGTTGCACCTCAAATCCAGAGGAATCTGTACGGTACCAGCGCAACAAACCACCCTTTAATGCTTGAATGCACGCTGCCCTGTAAACACCATGGTAACAGGTGGATCTGCCTCATTGCATGCCTCAATGGCCTCCCAATCTCTCAAAGAACCACCAGGCTGAACGATTGCAGTAACACCTTGCCTGATTCCAACATCAACACCATCCCGAAATGGGAAAAAGGCATCAGATACCATTGTTGAACCAGGTATATTTCCACGATCTTTCTTTACCTGCTCATCAATTTCGTCCTTCTCTGCCTTGTCCCTTTGTCCCTTTTCAACCTCTAGTTCCAGTTGTTTGTAAGGAATTCCGTATTTGTCCCAGCAAAGGATGTCAGCATATTTGGTATACGCCTTATAGACAGCGATTTCAGCAACACCTACCCTGTCTTGCTCGCCAGTGCCGATACCAACGGTCACTCCATTTTTGACGTATATGACAGAGTTGGACGTAATGCCTTGCTCCACTGCCCAACCAAATATGATATCCTCATATTCCTGTTCTGTTGGAGGCCTTTTTATCTTGTAAAGAGTGCCCTGATACTCACATTCTGCCAATTTCAGATCATCTTTTGAGCGCACCTTATTTACTGGAGACTGCTGCACAATAATTCCGCCATCTATGAGACTTTTAAAGTCAACAAAGCGAAGATCCCAGTATGATTCCAACTGATCTATCCTTTGGATTTTGATGATGCGAAGGTTTTTTCTCTGAGCAAGTATATCAACTGTTCCCTCCTCATACTCAGGTGCAACAACTACCTCCACGTACTGATTGCTTATGGCCTCGGCAGTCTCTTTATCTACTGGCCTGTTCAATGCCACACATCCTCCAAAGGCTGCCACTCTATCTGCACGAAGCGCTCTAGTAAATGCATCAGCGATTGAGTCAGCCTTGGCTACACCACAAGGGTTGTTATGCTTTACTATGACACAGGCAGGTGTCTTCATGAGAAATTTCAATATATTCAGCGAGTTGTCAACATCCGTAAGATTTATCTTGCCAGGATGCTTTCCTGCCTGGATCATGTCTTCTTCAGTAATGGCACTTACAAGTCCCTTTCCTGGTGTAATAAAGGCACAGTCACCAAGGACCAGATTGCCATTGACTAACTCATACAAAGCCGCCTCTTGATCTGGATTTTCACCATATCTGAGGCCTCTTTCTTCCAGCTCTCCAGTAGAAGGGTTTGGGATTTTCCATGTCCTCTTTTTGTAAACAAGTTCCTGATCACCAAAGGAGATCTTCATTTCCATGGGAAAATGATCACCCAAGATCTTTTTATACATCTGTTTCATATCAGCCATGGCTATTCTCCTATTTTAACTTGGATAATTTTTCAGTAAGAGACTTTTTATCCATTACCCCTGAATGATACCTTCCATCCGGAAATATGTAGGTTGGTGTACCATTAATTCCCTTGCTCATAAGGAAACGCATGGCCTCCTCAACCTGCTTTTTGCCTTTTTCACACTGATTGTCAGACCTATATCTATTTTTGAAGCCCTCTAAACCCTTTTTGTCGCAAATGATTGAGATACACTCTTCCTTTGCACCTTTATGAAACTTAAGAGGGAAAAGTATATATTTGACTGTGAGTTTACCCTCTTTTGCCATTGGCTCTATAATCTGCTCTGCCTTCTTACAATATGGACAATGGGGGTCGGTAACAAAGTAAATAACAGGCCCTTTATCACCAATACTAAAGGCTGCAAGCTCATCTAGCTTTTTGAGCTCTTCCTTGCTAAGACGATTTATCTCTGTCATGGCGCTACGAGTAAGGTTTTTTCCATCCTTAGTGTTGAAAACCTGACCAGCAACAAGATAATCGCCCTTGGAATCAGAATAGATAAGTTTATTCTGGTTTCTGAACTTGACCTGAACCTGACATAGACCAGAGGTTTCAACCGGCTTTACATCAACGATTTCAAGACGCTGTCTGAAGGTTTTCTGAATAGCCTTTTCCAGGGTGGCCTTAGAAGGACAGGAACTATCCGCAGCCATCACGCCACTAACCATTACGAAAGATACCAACATAAAAAAAGAAAGCAGACCAAAAACCTTTTGTGTGAGATGTTTCATAATACAATGCACTCCTAATAATTAATTTTGGCTGAAAATTACCATAAAGACTTTACTGCTGCCACCAACTTACGCCAAGTCTTCTAATAACATTGAGTCCTCCAGGCAAAACAAGGGTATTATCAATCCCCTTAGAGCGGAGAAAGACCTGGATTTCATAAGAACGTGTCCCAGCATTACAGATTATGATGAAGGTCTTGCCCTTTGGAAGATCTTGATAGTTTGCACGTACCTTATCATAAACCATTGCATACCATCTGTCAGGAAAGGCCTTTACCCAAGGTTCTGCCTCTTTAGGATGGCGTAGATCAAGGGCCATCCAATCTGGATGTTCCTCTTTTCCATCCATCCACGCCACAAACTCTTCAGTAGAAACAACCTTTAATCTGCCTGACACAAGATTATCTGCCACATTTGCAGCAGCATTCAGTACGTCTACAGCAGTAGAAAATGGCGGGGCATAGGCAAGCTCAAGATTGCTAAAATCTTCTATTACAGCACGTCTGGCAATCATACCTGCTGCAGCGTTCAAGCGTGCAAGAAGTCCATCCCCCATCTTGGCTACGCCTTGCAATCCCAACACCCTTCTATCTGTCTTGTTTACAATAAGGTTGTTAAACATAAGGGCCTGGGTTGGGAAAAAATGTGCCCTGTCAGACTGTACCGCCATGGCAGAAACCGCATCAAAACCTTCTGATTTTGCAACATCTGTGCTTATTCCAGTTGCACCAACGCAAATGTCAAAGACTTTCATGATAAAACTGCCTACAACTCCGTCAAACCTTGAAGGAATGCCGGCAAGATTGTCTCCCACCACCCTACCTTGACGATTTGCCACAGAGCCAAGAGGCGCAT
>JAMOUE010000003.1 GCA_027068235.1 Deltaproteobacteria bacterium
TACAATATGTATGTTGTGATCCAAGCGCTTTTTTACATTGATATCGCTTTAACTGCCGTGAATTCTTTGAAAAAATTAAAAAAGATAGCACCCGAGACTGCTGCATTATGGCTTGTATTGGTATGGTTTCTTTGCATATCAGTGCTTCGTTTTTCAATAGAAGCCAGCCACACATCAAAACCTAAGATAAAGGTTGGGTATCTACCAATAACGTGTCATCTGCTATTACCAGTTGCAATGGAACGACAAGAATTTTTTAGAAAAAATGTTATCCCTGTAAAGTTCACATCGTGGCCAGATATGATAGAGGCCGTAAAGGGCGGTGAACTTGATGCAGCTTTTATATTGGCTCCCATAGCCTTATCACTTATGGGACAAGGGGTGCCGGTAGATATAGCTTTATTAGGCCATAGAAATGGCACCGGCCTTGTGGTATCAAAGGCGGCTGGCATAAAAAGTGTAGAAGATTTTACAGACAAGGTAATGGCAATACCAATACGGTTTAGTATGCAAAATATTGCACTTTTGACTTTACTGGAAAAAAAAGGAATTGCTAGAGAAAGCGTAACCCGGGTGGAACTTCCACCTCCAGATATGCCTTCGGCATTAGCCTCACATTCCATAGATGGTTACATAGTTGGTGAGCCTTATGCAACTCAAGCAGAACTTATGAAAGTGGGTACCATTTTACTGGATGCCTCTTCAATTTTGCCAAATTTTATATCAAGTGTTGTGATTGTCAGAAAAGACTCAATAACATCTCGTAAAGATTTAATAGATAGTTTTTTACAAGGACTTTTTGCTCAGGGAGATTGGATAGAAGGAAACAGAAAGAAGGCCGCCCTAATTGGTGCTCACTTTTTTGGCTTGGAAAAAAGGTTGGTCGAAGAGGTACTTGTAAAGAAAAAAGTAAGTTACAAGCACATTCTGCCTAACAAAGAAGAGTTCCGGGAAATCGGTAAGCAAATGGTGCACTTTCAGCTTGTAGATAAACTGCCAGAGATAGGGATTTACCTGAAATGGCACTAAGATACTTTGGTTTTCTTCTAATATTCTCTTTATTAGTGCTGGTTTGGCATCTGGTTGTAACTTTATTTGATGTGCCGGAGTATGTTTTCCCAAAACCGGTATCAGTTGCCAAGGCCATTGAAGAAATGATTCAAAGTGGCCAACTTTATAGAAATAGTGTAGCTAGTCTTTTCAGGGTTACATGCGGGTTCTATATGGCAGTGGTTACGGCTGTACCCCTTGGTCTTGTTCTAGGGCGCAAAAGCCATTTGAGAATCTTCTTGAATCCTCTAATACAGTTTTTAAGGCCAATATCTCCTCTAGCCTGGATCCCTATAGCACTTATGTGGTTTGGCATTGGGGACAGGCCTGCAATTTTCCTCATATTCCTTTCCTCTTTTTTCCCGCTTGTAGTATTTACAACAAGTTCGGTTTTAAGCATACGTACTACCTACCTAAGGGTTGCAAAAAATTTTGGACTAAATGGATTAGATCTTTATAGGAAGGTGATCTTGCCTGCAGCACTGCCAGATATCATTACAGGGATCAGAATAACCCTGGGTACTGCCTGGTTGGTCATAGTGGCTGCAGAAATGATAGCCGTTAAATCAGGGCTTGGTTATCTGATAATAGATGCAAGAAATTCCCTCAGAATGGACAAAGTGGTTGCCGGTATGGTGGCAATTGGACTCATTGGTTTGGTGCTGGACCATATAATCAGATTCCTAGAACGGATGCCGAGTGTAGAATGGAGCAGGTTGAGACGTTGAACAAGATAGAAGTTTGCAATCTACAAAAATGCTATAAAGAAAGGCGCGCAAAAAAGCGATTTCACACCCAATGTGAAGCACAGGAGGATTGTAGAGTACTGGATGGGTTGAGTTTTTCTATCCCTGCTGGTTGCTTTGTTTGCTTTATTGGGCCTTCTGGGTGTGGAAAATCTACTATGTTTAGAATAATTTCAGGCTTTGAAAGGCCAAGTGGCGGCAAAGTGCTTATTGATGGAAATCAAGTCACTGGACCAAGTAACAAACATGTATGTGTATTTCAAGAAGATGGCCTTTTCCCTTGGTTTACTGCAAGGCAAAATGTTGCCATAGGGCTGGGAACAAATTCTAATGAGGCTCATGTTCAGGAAACAGTTGATGAATACCTCGAATTAGTAGGACTTGCAGGTTTTGGAGATCACTATCCTCACGAACTTTCAGGTGGAATGAGGAGAAGGGCTGAAGTTGCAAGGGCGCTGATAACCAATCCAGAAATACTTTTTATGGACGAACCCTTTGGGGCCCTTGATTTCGTTACAAGGCTTCAGATGAGAGAGGAGATGGTAAATGTTCATCAGATGTTTGACATGACCATATTATTTATCACGCATGATATTGATGAGGCCCTGCAGCTTGGTGACAGGATAATTATGTTAAGTGACAGGCCTTCAACAGTTGCATGGGATATGGAACTGGATTTTCCACATCCTCGTGACCTTTCAACAAGCCCATTAAAGGAGATTAGAAAGGAGATCTATTACAAAATGGGTCTGCATGTTGCCTTATGATCTATTTTGTTGCATAAATAGCCATTGTTCTATCTGGGCCTTGGATGGGATCTTGCCAGCACTTACTACCGTGTTGCCAATGACGAGTGCCGGCGTCTTTTCAACACCAAACCTGTGTATCTCATCCCTGTCTGTAATATGGAATATATCTGCAGCTACTCCTTTTTCTGAAAGTATTTCAAGTACTAATTTTTCTATTTGATTGCATCCAATACAGCCTGGTCCAAGAATCCTCACTGTTATAGGTTCTGTTTCATGGGAATTGTTCTGCTTATCCTGTTCAAACAGTTTTTCAAAGGCCTTCAGATAATCATTTCTTGTGGAGGCAGGTATGTAGTTTTTCTTTTCAATTGTTTCGAGAAGAAAAGCTGCAGCCTCTTTTTTGTTTAATCCCTGTTCCTTGGCCAAGGTTCGAACCTTAGCCAGTGCCAGTTCTAGTCCAAAGATTCCTATGGGTCTGCCTTTTATCTTGATTATGTTAGCCATATTATCTTTCTCTCAAGACTATTTTGATTGGTGTATGGGGAATGTTTAACTCCTGTCTGAAATAGTTTTTCAGGTATCTGATGTAATGTTCAGGAAACAGTTTTGGATAGTTTGCAAAAAATGTAAAGGTAGGAGGCTGTGTCCCTGTCTGGGTTACATAGTAGAGCTTTAGGTAATGACCTTTGGTAACAGGAGGGTTCTTGTGCAACATGGCCTGGCGTAGGATGCGATTAAGGCGTCCGGTAGTCTCTTTATATGAGAAGTCCTTATACACGTCATGGATGAGTGGAAAGATCTTTGAAACATTTTTGCCGGTCAATGCTGATATGTTTAGATGAGGCGCATATGGTACAACCTTTCTGAGAAACCTTGCCTCTTCGTTTAAGAGTTTGCGTCTTTTGGGATCGTCTTTTACAAGATCCCACTTGTTGAATACTGTTATACAGCCTTTGCCAAATTCGGCAGTATAACCAACCAGCCTTTTGTCTTGGTCGGTTATCCCTTCAGTGGCGTCAAAGACACATATGCATATGTGGCTGTCTTTTATGGCATCTAGAGACTTTATTGCGCTAAACTTTTCTATCTTGTCCCGTACGCGGGATTTTCTCCTGACACCTGCCGTGTCAACAAATATTATTGGTCTGAAACCAGGTCTCTTAACAAGACAATCTATGGCATCTCTGGTGGTGCCAGGGATGTCTGATACAACCATCCGAGGCTCTCCAACAATACGATTTAACATGGAAGACTTGCCAACATTTGGCCTGCCAACGATACTTACTCTTACAGGAGGCTGTACGTGATTACTGTCTTGGGTTTCTGTTGGTTCAGAGGAGGTTTCTGCTTCTTCTTCAGGTTCAGATTCTTGGTCCCTTTTGTTATCAACGTGGATGATTTCAAAGATTGCCTCAACAAGCCTTTTAATGCCTCTTCCCGTTTTTGCAGATATTGCAAGAAGATTTTCAATCCCCGTTTCAAAAAAATCGCTAAGATGTATCTCTTTTTCTTTAGAATCTATCTTGTTAACTACTGCAATAAATGGCTTACAAGATCGTCTCACCATTTGGAGCAGTTCCAAGTCGTCTGGTGTGAGGCCTTGGACGCCATCAAAGAGCATAATCAGTGCATCAGCTTCTTCAATGGCTTGTTTTGTCTGGTCTATGACATTTTGAGCCAAGGGATCTTCCAAATCAGTACTTATTCCACCGGTGTCTATCAAAGTAATTCGCCCCTTAGAGAGGTCTGTTATCCCATATCTTCTATCCCTTGTGAGACCAGGTGTTTCGGCTACCAGCGCAGCCTTTGACTTGGTAAGATAGTTAAAAAGGGATGATTTCCCAACATTTGGTCTGCCTATGAGGGCAACCTTTGCACAAGATGTTTGGTCAATTATTTGGTTTGACGCCATAAGGTTTGTAATATTACTTCAAATATAATAGAATTTGTCCGTACTAATTTTTTATAGATCAGATCTTGAAAGATAGTGGTTTTCTCACAGGCTTCAAGTTATTAATCCTTCTTGACCGTGATAGTCTAGGAAATACTAGTTGGCAACAACTGGTCTTTGTACAAAAAATACGACAATTGAAATATAATACACTTTGAGGAGGATAACATGTCCAAGAAAGCAGCCATCATACTTGCTCCTGGTTATGAAGAATTAGAGGCAGTTGCTGTTGTGGATATACTGCGGAGGGCCGGTATTGATATAAAGATAGTAGGACTTGATAAGTCTCCCGTTCCATCAGCTAGAGACGTAAAAATAGTGCCTGATGTGGCCTTAGATGAGATTAAAGATCAAAAGTTCGATATAATTGTGCTGCCGGGGGGCCTTGATAGTACAGAAACCTTGGCAAAGGATGAGCGCGTTGTCGCCATGCTAAAAAATCAGCTTGATGAGGGACGGATGGTTGGAGCCATATGTGCTGCTCCTACTGTTCTTGATAGACATGGACTGAGTGAAGGTAAACAGATAACATGTCATCCCGTTTGTCGACAGGCAGTAAAACACTCGAGTCTTTCTGATGATAGGGTTGTGGCTGATGGGCTTTTGGTAACCAGTCAGGCCCCTGGAACTGCACTTGAATTCGCCTTGAAGCTCGTTGAACGATTAGAAGGTACTGAGAAAATGAACGAGGTGAATAAAGGGGTGCTTGCAAAAATTTAGAATGGGAAGCATATGCCTGTAAAAGAAGCAAAAAAGAAAAAAAAGAAAAGACGTGGTAGTTCCAAGAGGAAGAAGAAGGCTGTGAACAAAAATGCGCATCTTCCTGCAGTTAGCGAATCTAAAGCCCTTATACCAGTTGAGGCAGATAATCTACAGAGGTATCTTGCTGAGATAAACAAGTATCCTCTTCTTTCCAGAGAGGAAGAAGAGGCCCTTACCAAGGCCTATTACGAGACGAAAGATCCTGATTTAGCACATAAGATTGCCACCTCTAATCTACGTTTGGTAGTAAAGATAGCCCTTGATTTTCAAAAGTTTTGGATGCAGAACTTTCTTGATCTAGTCCAGGAAGGCAATGTGGGCCTTATGCATGCAGTAAAGAAGTTTAATCCCTATAAGGGAGTTAAGTTTTCTTATTACGCCTCTTTTTGGATAAAGGCCTACATTTTGAAGTTTATTATGGATAACTGGCGCTTGGTAAAAATTGGAACCACCCAAGCCCAAAGGAAACTGTTCTACAATCTAAAAAAAGAGAAAGAGAGTTTGCGGGCATTAGGTTTTGAGCCTGTTCCCAAGCTTATATCAAAGAGATTAAATGTTTCAGAGCAGGATGTAATAGATATGGAGCAACGGATGGGGTCATGGGAGGTTTCACTAGATGCTCCTGTTAAGCACGACTCTGAAGACAGTTATCTGGAGTTTTTGCCGAGTAAAGACCCAGAGATAGAGCAGTCTGTTGCCAATGAAGAGATGAAGGAAAAGCTCAAGGAGAAGCTTGAGGAATTTGCATCCACATTGAAAGATAGAGAAAAGATAATCTTTAAGGAAAGGTTGATAGCAGAGGAACCCAAAACCCTTCAGGAAATAGGCGAACAATTTGGTGTGTCTAGAGAACGAGTTCGTCAGATTGAATCGCGCCTTAAAAAGAAACTTGGCAAGTTTCTGGAAAGTAATCTTCCTGATGTGGTGCCAGAGGTTGCTTCAGCATAAATTTTTAAAAAGAGGGAGTTTGTTTCAAAAATCCCAGGAGATGGTGGTAGCGGTTATGCGTCTTTTTTGTATAGCTTTATTATTTTGGACTTTATTTTCCGGTTCAGTTTTCTCTACGCCGCTTGAATCTAAATCTGGCTCCTATGCAGCATATATGATGGGACTTAAGGAAGAGTTGGATGGTAATCTTCTTCAGGCAAAGAGTTGGTATAATAAGGCCTATGAACTTGATACGAATTCTGTAGAGGTTTTAAAGGCCCTTGCCAAGATATCCATTCGTTTAGGAAAACTTGAAGAGGCTCAGGACTGGATTCAGCGTGCACTTGAGATTCAACCTGAAAGTCAGGAACTTTTGTTTCTTCTTTCAAAGATTTTTATCCATGAAAACAAGACAAAGGATGCAATCGATGTTCTTGAACAAATAATAAAAAAAGATCCCAAGGATAGTCAGGCGTTATTAGTGCTTGGAACCCTATATGCTGAGACGCATCAGTGGGAAAAGGCCCGCAAGATACTTAAAAAGGCAGCACGTCTCAATTCTCAAAAGGCATATATGGCCTATTATTTCTTGGGTAAGATGGCTAAAGACCAAGAACATTTCAAAGAGGCCGAACACTTTTTTAAAAAGGCCTTAGATAAAAATGCATTTTTTACCCCGGCACTTTTTGAGCTTGCAGATGTATATGAAAAAGAAGGGCGGATAGACAAGGCCATTGATACATATGAGTCTGTAATATTGCGGCAGCACGATAATATCAAGGCAAGGCAAAAGCTGTTGTTCCTTTTTCTAGAAAATGGAAGGCAGAAGGAGGCCTTAAAGCAGATAGATATTCTAAAACAGATAGCAAAGTCCGATGCAAACGTGCAGTTTAGACTGGCGTTAGTGCTGCTTCAGCTTGATAAGCCCCAAGAGGCCTTGGAGATCTTGGAGGATCTGAAAAATAAAACCAAGGATAATGTGCAGGTATCTTTTTATCTTGGGCTTGCTCTTGAACGTCTAGGAAGGAATCTTGAGGCAAAAAATGTTTATTCTTCCATACCTCTTGACAGTGAGACGGGAGTTGATGCGGTTATAAGGTTGGCAAGGCTCTTACAAAAGGAGGGTAACAGCGCCAAGGCCATCGCAGTCCTTGAACATGCCATAGAGAAAAATCCTAATAGAGCAGACCTTTATACCTCTCTTGCTTCTCTTTACGAGAAAAACGGAAAACCAGACAAGGCAGTAGATACCTTTAAAAGAGGTGTCAAGGCAAATCCAGATAACAAGACCTTGATAATGCGGCTTGTCATGCTCTTGGACAAGCTTAATAAAAAGGAAAGGGCTATTGAATATGCCAAGACCATATTGAAGTTTGATCCAGATTACGTGCCGGCCTTAAATTATATCGGCTATACCTATGCAGAGCTTGGTAAAAATTTAGATGAAGCAGAAAGGCTATTAAAAAAAGCGGTAAAGCTTGTCCCTCAGGATGGGTTTGTACTTGATAGCCTTGGATGGCTATATTTTAAGAAAAAAGAGCTTTATTGGGCCTATATTTACCTTAAAAAGGCTCGCAAACTGGTTCCTAATGATCCAATTATCGCCGAACATATGGGAGATATTTACTATGTGCGGCAGGAATTTAAAAAGGCTGTCAAAGAATATGAACATAGCCTTAAAAAGGCAAAGGAAAAGGCTGATAAGCGTCGCATAAAAAAGAAACTCATTAAAGCACGAGAAGCCATTTCGGACATGCCAGATTTCTGAGCAAACTCCATGCTTGATTGCCTTGATTATATTTGTTATCACTTGACAATTTAGGTTCCTATTTGACCTTTCTTGAAGGGGGGCACAGGTCATTATACAGAAGAAAGAGGTTCAAGCGGCAGTTGAGGTCAGATCTTTAAAAAAGGCCTATAAGGTTGATGGGAAGTCATTTGTTGTCTTGAAAGGACTTTCGTGCACTTTCTTCGAGGATGAATCTGTTTCTATAATAGGAGCCTCAGGGGTTGGCAAAAGTACGTTTCTCCATATAATTGGAACACTTGAACATCCAACCAGTGGAAGTATCAAACATTTTTCTCAGGACGTATTCTCATGGCCTGACAAAAGGCTTTCTTTTTTTAGGAATAAAGAAATAGGTTTTGTATTTCAGTTTCACCATCTACTTTCAGAGTTTAATTGTATAGAAAATGTGATGATGCCTTGCCTTTTGGCAGGAGATAGTAGAAAGGAAGCCCTGGATAGGGCAAGACAGTTGTTGGAGTATTTGGGATTGGGGGGGAAAGAGGAGCTCAATGTGAAGAAATTGTCTGGCGGAGAACAGCAGCGGGTGGCTTTGGCAAGGGCTCTTGTAAGAAATCCACGGATTATCTTGGCAGATGAGCCTACGGGTAATCTAGATGAAAAAAGTGGTCAAAAGGTCGCCCAACTTCTTTTCAGGGTAAGAAAAGAGGTAAAGGCTGCCCTTATAATTGTAACTCACAATCTGAGTTTGGCCTCTATGACTGACAGGTGTATTGGTCTTAAAGCTGGCAAGGCCTACGAGATTCCCAAGGAAGGACTTGCAGAGTTTGTGATGGATGAGGCTGCCTGAAATGTTTTATTCAATAAAATTTTTAAAAAGGCTCGCAGGATGGTTTTTATTATTTGTTCTTTGTGTAGTAGCAACTTCTGTTTCGGCATCGCTCCTTGATTCTGCCGATAAGCTCCAGCCTTCTACTATTGTCTTATTTAGTCCAACTTATATAGGTCCTGAGAGCGGGCGTGATGTTGTAAGAAATGTAAAAAATAGTCTTGCCTCAGAACTTGAGGCCAAGGGGCATCAGGTAATTCTTACGAATCTAGTGCCTTCAACTCCGGCTAAAGCACGTGAAGTAGTGTTGTCAAAAAAGGCAGATTACGGCGTATATGGAACGGTTTCCCGGCTAGGAGATGTTCTCAGTTTGGATTTTTTCGTAGTTAGCAAGGCATCAGATGAAAAGAAGCCAATGGTTGCCTTTGTGCAAGGGCCTGAAAAACGGCTGCAAAATCTTGTGAAGCTTCTTTCTATAAGGATAGTCGAAAATTTCCAGGTTCCCTTTAAGGTTGCAGATGTCCAGATTGAAGGCAACAAGAGGGTTGGAACAGACGCTATACTTGCCAATATAAAGACTGAAAAAGGCTCATTGTACGATCCTGACACCATTGCCGAGGATATAAAGGCCATCTATAAGATGGGTTATTTTGATGACATCGAAGTCGATGTCCAAGATACCTCCCGTGGTAAGGTCGTTACCTTCATGGTGCGTGAAAAGCCTGCTATTAGAAAGATTATTTTTCAGGGCAACAAAGAGATAAGTGATGACAAGATTAAGGATGTGCTTGATCTTAAGCCCTATACGGTCATAAAGGATAAGAACCTTCAGGAGAATGCTGAAAAGATCAAGGCGCTTTATGCAGAAAAGGGCTATGCCGGGACAAGTGTGGCAGTCTCTGTAAGGCCAGTTTCTAATCAGGCTGCAGATATAATTTTTGAGATAACAGAGGGAGAAAAGGTTCATATCAAGTCTATTGATATAGAGGGAGTCAAGGCCTTCTCACAGGATGAGCTTAAAGGAATAATGGAAGTAACAGAGAAAAAGCCTTGGTGGACACCAAGCTTTAGAAATATTGTGAACTTGGTAAAGGGCAGTGCAGGTGTGCTCAAGTGGGATGCCTTGGAACGAGATGTTGGAAGGCTTACTGCCTTTTATCACAATCATGGCTATGTTGATGCCAAGGTTGGTAATCCAAAGGTAGAGAGAAAGGGTGCTGATATCTACATAGTCATTCCTGTTCATGAAGGTGAGCGTTACGGAGTGGGTAAGATAGATATAGAGCAAGATTTCTTTAAAGACGAATATGAGCTTTTGAGCCATCTTGAGATACAGAACATGGATTATTTTTCTCAAGAGGTTCTTAGAAAAGATATCATGACCCTTACCAACATGTACTCTGATAAGGGGTTTGCTCACTGCACCATAACGCCTCGCATAATAAAAGATCCTGACAAAAAGGTGGTAAATATCACCTTGGTAGTTAACAAGGGGCCAAAGGTTTACTTCAACCGGATAAATATAGCCGGTAATACAAGAACAAGAGACAAGGTAATCAGGCGTGAGTTGAGGGTGATGGAGCTAAAGCCCTTCAGTGCCACAGGCCTCAAGAGGAGCAATGATAGGCTTAGAAGGCTTGGTTATTTTGAGGATGTGGAGATAACTCCAAAGCCTGCCCAGGATGAGTCTCATATGGATCTTGACGTTAAAGTCAAGGAGAGGCCTACTGGTACATTCAGTATTGGTGCTGGTTATAGCTCTGTAGACAATCTTATCCTTATGGGTGAGATAAGCCAGAGAAACTTTCTTGGTAAAGGTCAGACCTTGAGCTTTAAAGGAATAATGGGTGGAAGTACCCAGCGGTTCTCTTTGAGCTTCTTTGAGCCATACTTTCGAGATACTAGGCTTTCCTTAGGTGTAGATGTCTATAATTGGCAGTATGACTACTCAGACTATACCAAAGACAGTGTTGGAGGCGCACTTAGATTCGGTTATCCGCTGACTGATAATTTGAGTTTTTACTTTGGCGGAAGAATTGACAACACAGATCTTTCTGACATTGATGATAACGCTTCCTACATTATTCAAAATTCAATGGATATAAAGTCCACAAGATCCTTGAGCGCAGGCCTTTCTTACGATTCCAGAAACAGATATTTCAACCCAACAAGGGGTTGGAAGAGCGACCTGTCTTTAGAGTATGCAGGTGGATTTCTGAGTGGTGACGCATCCTTTGTAAAGTTCAGGGGAGAGTTAGGCTACTATCATTCACTCTGGCATTTCTTTGTAGGCCATATACGCATGGGAGCTGGATATGTAGTAGATGGCCCTGGCGGTAAACTTCCAGTATATGAACGGTTCTTTCTTGGTGGACTGGATACTGTAAGAGGGTACAAATATGGTGATGTCAGCCCCAGAGATCCTGAGACAGATGAACGGATTGGTGGAGAGTGCATGGGGTTTGTACAAAGTGAAGTCATATTTCCACTTCTAAAAGAGATGGGTCTAAATGGAGTGGTATTCCTTGACGTTGGTAATGTATGGGACAAGGATGACGGTTTTGATATTACAGATCTTAGGAAATCTGCTGGTGCCGGTATAAGGTGGTTGTCTCCTATGGGGCCTTTAAGGGTAGAGTGGGGATACAACTTTGACCGTAAACCTGGTGATGATAAAAGCAACTGGGAATTTCGCATGGGAGGCAACTTCTAGTGGAAAAGAAGATCTCCCTCAAGGATTTAGCACAGTTGGTTGGCGGACGCTTGGAGGGAGAGCCAAGTTTTAGTGTTAGCGGCATCTCCAGTTTGGAGGCGGCCGGACCTGATGAGATAAGTTTTGCAGTTAGCGCTGCCCTTGCTGAGAAGGTGGCTTCTTCCAAGGCAGGCGCTCTTCTCCTTCCAGAAGGGTGGCCAGGTAAGGTTGATAGGAATGTCATCTATGTGAAGGATCCGTATCTTGCCTATGCTATTACTGCAAATTTTTTTGCTCAAAAACCCTTTGAGCCAAAGGGAATTCATCCAAGTGCCATAGTAGGTCCAAATTGCAACATTCATGAAGAGGTCACCATTGATGCTGGTGCTGTAATAGGAGAGGGCTCTTTCATTGGTAAACATGTGCATATTCATTCTGGTGCTGTAATAGGAAAGGGCGTAGAGATTAGCGAGGAGACGGTTATCTTTCCAAATGTGGTGATCTATGACGGTTGTAAGATAGGACAGAAGGTTCGGATACATGCTGGTGCAGTAATCGGTGCAGATGGCTTTGGTTATGCGCAGGGACCTCAGGGAATGGTCAAGATTCCACAAACAGGCATAGTGGTAATTGAAGACAATGTGGAGATAGGGGCAAATACCACCATTGATCGGGCTGCAATAGGAGAGACAAGGATAGGGCAAGGTAGCAAGATAGACAATCTGGTTATGATTGCCCACAATGTGAGCCTTGGGCAACACTGTGCAATAGTGAGTCAGGTCGGTATCTCTGGCAGCACCAAGGTTGGCTCTGGTGTAATGATGGGTGGTCAGGTAGGAGTTGTTGGCCATATCGAGATAGGTGATGGTGCTCGGATTGGAGCCAAATCCGGTGTGCCTCATTCAGTTGGAGCTGGAGAGACAGTATCTGGTATCCCTGCCATGCCTCATCTAAAGTGGCTTAGGATGGTCAATGCCCTAAAGAGGGTCCCGGATCTTATCAAGGAGATCAAAAATATAAAATCTAGACTGGAAAGGCTTGAGGACAATGGGAACAAATAATAGTCACGACATCTTCGAGGTGTTGAATCTTCTTCCTCATCGGTATCCGTTTCTTCTCGTGGACAGAATAGTAGAGGTAGAAGAGGGACAATTTATAAAAGGGTATAAAAATGTGACTATCAATGAGCCTTTTTTTCAGGGACATTTCCCTGGAGAGCCAATAATGCCAGGGGTTCTTATCCTTGAGGCAATGGCTCAAATGGGTATTTTATTTGCGAAAAAGACTGCTCCTGATGAGTTGGAAGATAAATTGTTCGTCTTTGCTGGTATGGATGGTGTGCGTTTCAGAAGGCCAGTACGGCCTGGCGACAGGCTGGATATGGAGCTCAAACTTTTAAAGAGAAAAAGGCTCATTTGGAAGATGGAGGGAATTGCCTCTGTAGATGGGGAAATTGCAGTGCAGGCGGTTCTCATGGCTGCAATTTCCAAATAGTACGTAGTCTAAGCTGCCTCAAAAAGATCATAAAAATAATCATAAAATAGAAGTCAAAAACAGGTTAAATCAATAAATTAAAATGTCAGATAAAACTAACGATATTCATCCTACAGCGGTTGTTGATCCCAACTGCAAACTTGGAAGTAATATAACAATAGGGCCATATACAGTTCTTGGTCCGCATGTACAGATTGGTGACAATTGTTGGCTTGGTCCCCATGTGGTTATAGATGGTAAGACATCTATTGGAAATGATTGTCAGATATTTCAATTTTCTTCAATTGGTGCAGCTCCTCAGGATATTACATATAAAGGTGAGCTCACTGCTGTAGAGATCGAGGAAGGTACAATAATTAGGGAAAGTGTTACCATCCATAGGGGAACTGAGAAAGGCGGTGGAGTTACACGAGTTGGACGTAACTGTATGATAATGGCTTATTGTCATGTGGCCCATGACTGCCAGATTGGAAATAATGTTATCATGGCCAATGTGGCCACCCTTGGCGGCCATGTTGAGATAGGTGATCATGCAGTAATTGGAGGGCTTTCAGCAATCCATCAGTTTTGTCATATCGGTTCTTATGCCTTTCTTGGCGGTATGTCTGGAACAAATAAGGATATCCCTCCTTTTGTAAAGTATCAGGGGCAAAGGTCTCATCTGCATGGAATAAATGTGCTTGGTTTGAGGAGGGCAGGTTTTTCAAAGGATACCATTGAAAAGCTCAGAGAGGCCTATCGAATCATATTTAAGAAGGCAGAGACCATTACTGAAGGATTAGATATGGCTGATAGTGCTTTTCCTGACTGTCCTCAGGTTAAAGAGTTTACCAACTTCATACGGAACTCCAAACGAGGCGTTCCTTCTGGAGAATGGAGCTGAAGTCCAATTCTCAAAAATCCATTGGTATTGTCTCAGGTGGAGGGCAATTCCCTATATTATGCGCAAAGGCTGCTGCTGCGCGCGGGTACAAAGTCTATGCTCTTTGCCACAAGGGAGAGACATCCAAGGAATTGGATGAATACTGCGTAAAGAGTAAATGGGTCCATCTTGGCCAGCTTGGTAAGCTGATCTCCTTTTTTAAACGTCACAATATTGATAAGGTCTTTTTTGCAGGCACCATAAAAAAGACGAGGCTTTTTGTGGATGTAAGGCCGGATCTTAGGGCCCTTGGCCTTTGGAAAAGCATGAAAGGGCACCTTGATGACTCCATTTTGCGTCTTGTTGCCGCTGAACTTGAAAAAGAGGGCATAGAGGTGGTTTCGCCAACCATCTTTCTTGAAGAACTTATCTTGCCAAAGGGAGTCTTGACTAAAAAAAGGCCAACAAAGGAGCAGATGGCTGATATAGAGTTTGGTTATGGGATAGCCAAAAAGGTGGGCGATCTGGATATAGGGCAGTGCATAGTGGTGAAAGATAAGGTGGTGTTGGCTGTTGAGGCGATAGAAGGTACAGACGAGACCATAAAAAGGGGTGGGCAGTTGGCCAAAGGCGGGGCAGTGGTAGTGAAGGTGTGTAAGCCAGGGCAGGATACACGTTTTGATCTCCCCTCCATAGGACTCAAGACTATTGAAACCATGATAGAGGCAGGAGCCGATGTCTTGGCTGCAGAAGCGGGCCTATCTCTTTTTTTTGACAAAGAAGATAGTCTTAAACTTGCAGATAAAGCAGGCATCTGCGTTATAGGGATTTAAAAGATGAAGGTAGCAGTGGTAGGAGCAGGATATCTCGGCAGGTTTCATGCCTTAAAGTATGCAGCCATGGAAGATGTTGAGCTTGTGGCAGTAGTGGATGTTGATGAAGAACGGGCAGCCAAGGTTGCTAAAGAGACAAATTCTACCCCCTATGTCACCTATGAAGAAGTAATTCCTTCTATAGACGCTGCCTCTATAGTAGTGCCAACGACTCTTCATTATCAGGTGGCCAAAGAGCTTCTTGGGGCAGGAATCCATATCATGCTTGAAAAGCCAATGACAACAACAGTTGAAGAGGCCAAAGAGCTTGTGGAACTTGCCAATGAAAAGGGGCTTGTGCTACAGGTTGGGCATCTTGAGCGGTATAATCCTGCCATAAAGACGTTGCTAGAAAGGGTGACACATCCCGTTTTTATTGAGGCACATCGTTTGAGCGGTTTCAAGGGAAGGGCGACTGATGTTGATGTTGTGCTTGATCTTATGATCCACGATATAGATATAGTCCTTGCCTTGATAAATAGTGAAATAAAAGAGATTCGTGCCTCTGGTGTACCTGTGCTGACGCCACGAATAGATATTGCAAACGTAAGGGTCATATTTGAAAATGGCTGTACGGCAAACCTTACGGCAAGCCGTATATCTTTGAAAGATCTTAGGCGTATTAGGGTCTTTCAGCCTGGATGTTATCTTTCAGCCGATTGCACTGAAAAAAACAACCTTATAGTTACAGCAGACAAAAATATTTCAGATCCGCGTCTTTCCATTAGGCCAGAGTTTATCAAACACCAAGATACGGACATCCTGGATCTAGAGCTTAGGGATTTTATCAGGAATGTAATTGAGGGCAAAAGGCCAATGGTTGATGGTAAGGCTGGAATGGATGCCCTTGATCTTGCCCTTCGTATAAATAGGGCTATCGAAGAGGCCCTTGCCAACGCCAATATCAAAGATGTCTGGAAGTAATATTTTGATTATTGCTGGCGAGGCGTCAGGGGACCTTCATGCCTCTGGTCTCATAAGAGAACTTTTTCAAAAAAGGCCGCAATTGAAAATAAGTTGTGTTGGTGGAGAAAGGATGGAGTCTGCCGGTGCTTCGGTTATAGTGCCAAGCAGGCAGCTGTCTGTTGTTGGACTTCTGGAAGTCTTTTCACATGCTAGACCATTATGTTCAGCGTTCTTTAAAATAAGGCGCTGGATCAGGGAAAATCGTCCAGATCTCCTTGTATTGGTCGATTTTCCTGAATTTAATCTTTTGATGGCACAGTATGCCAAGACCTTTGATATCCCTGTATTTTACTTTATCAGTCCCCAAGTCTGGGCATGGAGACAAGGCAGGGTTAAAAAGATTAGAAGGCTTGTGGACAAAATGGCGGTGATTTTGCCTTTTGAAGAAGAATTTTATAAGCGTTTTGGTATAGATGCCACATTTGTTGGCCATCCGCTTTTAGATTCAATAGATGTGGATTCGATTCAAGATGAAAGACTAAAGCGCAGGCTTGGCCTCGATAAGAATAATCCTCTGATATGTCTTCTACCTGGTAGCAGAAAGGGCGAAATAGAAAGGCATCTGCCGATTATGCTCGAGTCCGCATTGCTACTAAAGAAAAAGATTGGTGAGCTTAGATTCCTAGTTGCTGCTAACCAAGGTACACTTCCACTGGTAAGTAGTATTATTGATGCTGCTTCATACCCTGTAAGTGACTATATCCATATTGTTGAAGGAGAAACCTATGAGGCCATTAAGGCTTCCCATCTTTGTATGGCTGCATCAGGTACGGTGACACTGGAGACGGCAATCATAGGTACGCCCATGATAGTCATGTACAAGGTTTCAACCATTTCCTACCTAGCAGGTAAAAGGCTTATAAAGGTTCCTTGGGTAAGCCTAGTTAATCTCATTGCCAATAAAGAGGTGGTGCCAGAGCTTTTGCAAGATGAGGCCAGCCCGGAGAATTTGGCAAATTGTTCCTACCATATCTTAAATGACGGTTCTAAACAAAAGATGATGAAGGATGGATTCAAAAAAGTTGTCCAAAGTTTAGGCTCTGGAGGTGTCCCGGCACGGACAGCAGATCTTGTGCTGGAGCTGTTGGATCAAAAGGTTGTGTCACACTTCTAACGATAACACATCCCTTATCTTATCTAAGATCCTGTCTGCAACATCCTCCTTGTGAAGCAGTGGTAGTTCCTCAACATTCTCATCGCTATCTATTATGAAGACCTTGTTGGTATCCCAGTCAAATCCTGCTCCTGGTTCTGTAACATTGTTTGCAACAATAAGGTCGAGATTCTTTTTCTGCAGTTTTTTAAAGGCATTCTCAATGAGATTTTCTGTCTCTGCGCAAAAACCCACCAAAAGCTGGCCAGCCCTTTTGTGCTTGCCAAGCTCTAAAAGGATGTCACTTGTTTGTTCAAGCTCCAGTGTCATGCCTGAAGATTCCTTTTTTATCTTGGATTTTGAGAAGGTTTTGGGAGCATAGTCGGCAACTGCGGCAGCCATTATGATTACATCCATTCCTTTTTGTTCTGAAAGTACCTGCTTTGCCATCTCCTTTGCCGTTTCAATTTTTGTATATGAGATATGTGAGGGTATGTTGAGGCATGTAGGTCCGGTTACAAGATGCACCCTGGCGCCCCTCATACTTGCTACAGTTGCCAAGGCTAGTCCCATCTTTCCAGAGGATCTGTTTGATATAAAACGGATTGGATCTATAGGTTCTCTTGTTGGACCGGAGGTTACAAGTATGTTAAGACCTTTCAAGTCATTGTTTGCAAGGGACTTTCTTATAAGAAATAGAACTTCTTCAAAGTCTGGAAGCCGTCCCCTTCCTGTATCCCCACAGACAACCGTTCCCTTGGCTGGTTCTGCAACCGTTATGGCCTTAGCCCTGAGACGTGAGATATTGTCTTGAACAATAGGGTTTTCAAACATTGCCGGATTCATAGCAGGAAAGAGGAGTTTTTTCCCGTTAAAAGCGAGAAATAGCGTGGTTAACAGGTCGTCTGCTATTCCACATGCTGTTTTTCCAATGATATCAGCACTTGCAGGAAGGATGACAAAAAGCTCTGCCCACTTTGCCAACTCGATATGGGTCATGGGACTTGCAAGATCGTCATGAAACATGGACGTTAGGGCCTTGTGGCCTGTAAGGGCTGAGAATGTTAGCGGAGAGACAAATCGTGCGCCATTTTTTGTAAGTACAACCCTTACCTGTGCTCCAAGTTTTACAAGGTTTCTGCAGAAATCAGCAGCTTTGTAAGCGGCAATGCCTCCACTAACTCCAAAAAGTATCTTTCTGCCATCTAATGGCCTGAATATGTGTTTCTCTTGACAATTGTTATTTTGCACAGATTACACCTTATCATCCTTTGAAGACTATCAGCTCTTCCATATCCTTCCTTCGCGATTTCTGGTCTCTCCTGGCTGGATGCCCAAGAGCTATCACTGCCATGAGTTCAAGATTGT
>JAMOUE010000004.1 GCA_027068235.1 Deltaproteobacteria bacterium
AGACTATTTCTGCAGGTTTGAAGCTTAAAATCATAAAGAAAAGCCAGCTTAAGAGGGTGAACATAGATACGACAGTACAGGAGAAATTTATCAGATATCCCACTGATGCCCGGCTTTATGGAGAACTTGGGACAGGCGAAAAGTTTTTTACCAGGAAAAGTCAATTCTCCCTTCTCTTGCATCTGCTTGCGCCAGTGATATAGTAGATCCCTATTGATACCTAGATGGTCTGCTACTTCCGAAACTGTTTTACTATCTTCAAGACACAGCTTTACTGCATGTCTTTTAAAGACAGAATCATACTGTCTGCGTTTTACAACTCCCATTACGATCCTCCTTGAATATGCTTGTAACGTCTTATCTTATTTTCTACGATTCTGGGGGATCACTGTTTGAGCCTGCCCAAGGCAGGCGAGTTGTGCAACTTACAGTGAAGCGAGCTTTAGAAGATGCAGAAATGCGAGGTGGAGCCGGAAGGCAAGGATTCCAAACAGCCTCACCCGCTTGTGCGGAAACATAAATAGGTGGAAACAGCTTGTTTCAAAAAACAAATAACCCTGAAGTGGTTCCCCTTTTTCGACAGTGGTTATTGTTCGCTTTCACAGTATGGAGTAAGCAAAACTACATGAGTGAAAGGAGAACGGACATGGCAAGGAAGAAGTACAGCTCAGAGTTCAAGACCAAGGTTGCTTTGGCAGCCATAAAGGGGGAAGAGACCACGAATCAGATAGCTTCAAGATTTGGTATTCATCCAGGTCAGGTGAGGCAGTGGAAGAAAAAGATGCTGGAAAATGCTTCTTTGGTTTTTGAGAAAGATAGAAAGAAGGAGAAGGCCCAGCAGAAGCTCCTTGATAAACTTTACAGGGAAATAGGTCAGCTGAAGGTGGAACGTGATTTTTTAGCCAGAAAGTCCGGTCTGAAATGAGCAGAACACAGAGAAAAGTCATGATAGAGCCGGACAATACCAAACTTAGTAGAAAGAGACAGTGTGAGTTACTGGACATCAGCAGGAGTTCCACTTATTACCAGCCAAAGGGGATTTCAAAGAGGGATTTAAAGCTCATGAGGG
>JAMOUE010000005.1 GCA_027068235.1 Deltaproteobacteria bacterium
AAGCATCGGGATCTCCACGGAAAGGTTCTGTCTAAGAACTAAGTCCCGCGGAGAAGGGTGTCAATTTGAATCCTCTGCACCACGGGATTTTGAAATTGTCTTGTGAACACCAAAGAGTTTATCCTTTTCAAGAAAAAGTGCGAGAAATAAGAGTAGGATATGCGGACCTTGCTGAAGGTTGTCCTGACAAAAAGAGTTCTTAAGTAGGAAAAGATGGGCTCCTTGAGGAAATAATTTGAGTTTTGAAACAAAAACGATCACAGAAGAAGCAGAAACAGCTAACATTTTGAAGCGGACTGACGGATGGTATATTTATTGCGCAAATAGAGATTCCTGAATTTTAGGATGGTTGCAGAGGAAATACTTCGAATAACTTAAGAAATAAGAAAGGCAAAGAGAGATGAAAATTGAAACAGAAATTGCTACAAGCCAAAACTTCTCCCGTATTTCAAGTTATCTTTTCAACATAGCAGATCATCTCCTTAGAGATACCTTTAAAAGAGGGAAATATCAGGATGTAATCCTCCCCTTTACGGTATTACGCAGAATTGATGCTGTTTTAGCAGAAACCAAGGAAGAAGTTTTGAAAACCTATCATCAGTACAAAGGAAAACTGAAAAACTTAGATCCTATACTTTGCAAAGCTTCAGGCCATGCCTTCTACAATACTTCGCGCTTTTCGTTTGAAAATCTGCTGGATGACCCTCAAAATCTCGGCGCTAACTTGAGGGCATATATCAACGGTTTCAGTGAAAACATGAGAGAAGTCCTAGAAAAGTTCGATTTCGAAAACACTATTTCCAAACTCGAAGAAGCCAATCTTCTCTACGAAGTAGTGCAAAGATTCAAAGAACTCGATCTACATCCTGATCGGGTCTCAAACACTGTGATGGGTTATATTTTTGAGGACCTCATCCGGCGTTTCAACGAAGCCCTCAATGAAAATCCTGGAGAACATTTTACGCCACGTGAAGTTATTCGCCTGATGGTAGATATCCTTATCTCTCAAGATCGTGACATATTAAGCCGGAATCATATTATCAGGACGGTTTACGATCCCTGTTGTGGAACAGGTGGAATGTTGGTCATCGCCAAAGAAGAGATAGAGAAAATAAACCCTCTGGCACAGGTTTATCTTTTCGGTCAGGAAGTTAACCCGGAAACTTATGCTGTTTGCAAGGCAGATCTTTTTATCAAAAGCAGTGACGGACGTGACGCGGAAAATATCAAATTTGGCAGCACGCTTTCTAACGATCAGCATGCCGACAAGCGATTTGACTATATGCTTGCCAATCCTCCTTATGGAAAAGATTGGACCAAAGACAAAAGAGCAGTGGAAGAAGAGCATAGAAAGGGTTTTGCGGGCCGCTTTGGGGCAGGCCTTCCTCGCAAGAGCGACGGCCAGCTCCTTTTTCTTCAACACATGCTTTCGCGCATGAAGCCTCCCGAAGAAGGCGGAAGCCGAATCGCCATCGTTATGAATGGCTCACCTCTTTTTACCGGCGATGCCGGCAGTGGAGAAAGTGAAATCCGACGATGGATCTTGGAAAATGACTGGCTTGAGGCCATCATCGCCCTTCCAGAACAGCTTTTTTACAACACCGGCATCGCCACTTACATCTGGGTGCTCACCAATCGGAAGGAACCCAAACGGCAGGGTCTGGTACAGCTCATAAATGCCACCGAGTTCTGGAAACCCATGCGCAGAAGCCTGGGGGATAAGCGCCGTTATATTTCGGACGAAGACCGAGCGCGTATCAGAGAGCTCTATCTTGCCTTTGAGGAAAATGAATATTGTAAAATCTTCAAAACGACGGATTTTGGCTACCGCAAAATTACCGTTGAGCGCCCCCTTCGCCTGAACTTTCAGGCCTCTCCGGAACGCATTGAGCGCCTCAAAGAAAAAAAGGCCTTTCAAAACCTGGCCAAAAGCAATAAACGCGATTCCGAAATGCGGGCTATCGAAGAAGCGGCGGGCCGTGCGGTTCAGGAAAAGATATTGAAGATGCTGCATGAGATGCCGAAGGAACTTTATAAAAACCGGGAAGACTTTCTCAAAGCACTGGACGCTGCCACTCGCAGAGTCGGACTCAAGTTGAGCGCTCCTCTCAAGAAAGCCATTCTGGAGGCCCTGTCTGAACGGGATGAAACCGCAGAAATATGCCGAGACAAAAAAGGTAACCCGGAACCTGACCCAGAATTACGCGATTACGAGCGTGTCCCTCTGGGAGAAGACATCTGGGAATATTTCGAGCGAGAGGTCAAACCTTACGTACCAGATGCCTGGATAAATGAAAACGTACGCGATGAAAAAGACGGTGAAATTGGCAAAGTAGGCTACGAGATAAATTTCAACCGTTATTTTTACAAGTACACGCCTCCACGACCCCTTGAAGAGATTGAGGCGGAGCTTCGGGAGCTGGAAAGAGAAATCGTCGCCATGATGGGCGAAATCCTAGGCCAGGGTTTTATTAAAGGTAGCCTTTAACATAGAGGTTGGGGGTCGTTATATTAAAGGTAGCCTTTAACATAACGGACAGCTAAAGTTTTTATTGAAGACAGCCTTTAATCAAAGGGAGGAAACCGTGAGCCCATATGGCAGGGCTGGCCGATACATTCAACAGCCGGCAGGTTTCAAGGCTTTTATTCCTTCACCTCTTCCTCCAAATCCTCCCATAAAATTTGATCAACAAATGATAAATCTTCTATCTCAAGCTGATCAGGCCTTAGGGCGGCTGGACGGTTCTATACGAACTCTCCCAGATGCCGACATTTTCGTTCTTATGTATGTCCGTAAGGAGGCTGTCCTCTCTAGCCAGATAGAGGGTACCCAGAGTTCTCTGGATGATCTTCTTGAGGCCGAAGCCAAAATTTACAGACCTGAGAGGCCCAAAGACGTCAACGAAGTTATCAACTATATAAAAGCTTTAAATTATGGCCTGGAAAGGCTTAAAGATTTGCCTGTTTCGGTACGTCTTATTCGTGAAATCCACAAAATACTTCTGGAAGGAGTGCGAGGTTCTGAACATCAGCCAGGCGAAATACGGAGCTCTCAAAATTGGATTGGACCAGCCGGTTGCACCTTAAATGAGGCGACTTTTGTCCCTCCTCCGCCTCATGAAGTTCCAAGTGCTCTTTCTGATTGGGAAAGATTTCTTCACGAAGAAGATGACCTGCCCATCTTGATTAAGATAGGTATTGCTCACGCCCAGTTCGAAACCATTCATCCTTTTTTAGATGGTAATGGCAGAATAGGAAGACTCCTAATTACATTTCTTCTTTGCGAACGCAAAATTCTCCAAAAGCCCGTACTGTATATTTCTTATTACTTTAAGCGCTATCGGGAACAATACTACGATTCACTTCAGAACATAAGAGACAAAGGCGATTGGGAAAACTGGCTCAAATTCTTTTTAAAGGCCGTAGCCGAAGTTGCAGAAGCAGCCACTCTTACAGCGAGAAAAATAGTTGATCTCCGTGAAAAACATCGAGAGATAATAACTGCAAATTTTGGACGAAGTGTAGGCAATGCTCTCAAAGTTCTTGAACATCTGTATTCTCATCCATTAATAAACGTCAATACCGTGAGAAAAATCACCGGGACTTCTTTTACAGCGGCCAACGAATTGGTGCAACGATTTGTGGAAGCAAAAATCTTACAAGAAATTACCGGAAGAGCGAGAAACAGGAAATTTAAATATTCAGATTATATCAATATTTTCAAAGATGCCGTGGAATAAATATCCGGCCTACGAAAAATACAAAGACTCCGGTGTGCCGTGGCTGGGCAAAATCCCGGCGCATTGGGAGGTTAGACGGCTGAAGTATTTGGCCCCAGCAGTTACCACCAAACTTATCAAAAAACCCAGAGAACTTCGTTATATAGGTCTTGAAGATATTGAATCAACTACGGGGAAATTGATAGAGAATAAGCAAAAAAGTCAAAATAACAATGACATCGAAAGCACGGTTTCTTTCTTCCGCAAAGGAGATGTTCTATTCGGAAAATTACGTCCCTATCTTGCAAAAGCTTGGTTGGCAAATTTTGACGGTGTTTGCACTACAGAATTATTAGTTTTGAGAGCAAGTTCCAAAACACTTTCACACTTTCTTTTGTATCAAGTTTTTGCGGATAACTTTATAAACATCGTCAACTCTCAGACTTATGGAACAAAGATGCCGAGAGCAAATTGGGAGCAAATTGGTAATATTAGACTTCCTCTTCCTCCCCTCTCAGAACAACGTGCCATCGCCGAGTTTCTGGATCGAGAAACGGCCAAAATTGATAGACTTATCAACAAAAAGAAGCGGTTGATCGAGTTGCTGCGTGAAAAGCGCACCGCCCTTATCACCCACGCCGTAACCCGCGGCCTGAACCCCGATGTGCCCCTCAAAGACTCCGG
>JAMOUE010000006.1 GCA_027068235.1 Deltaproteobacteria bacterium
CAGGATCCGAGAAGTCCCCATCCTTATTGTAATCGATCCAAATTTTCCAGTATTCATCATATGCCTTTGAAGCGAACCCAGGAGTAAGCTGAACAGAGACGTTTGTTCCCGGGGTGATTGTGATGTTTTTCGAAGTGAAGTTTGAATATTTTGTGGCCCCTGAAGAGTTGTAGAAACTTGCAATCTTCACCCCGCTAATCCATTCATATTTTTGGGAATTGGCTTGTACTAAACAGTAACTGACACTGTCAGTGTTACCACCATTGTTATTTGTATTACTTGCTTGTCTGTAGTTGGCCACAAAGGCTTTGGTCTGGCGTATAGTCAGTGCGTTATCTACCTGGTTTTCTACTCCAAGAACGTAGCCATCGTGGGTTATGTTGGGGTTGGAGAAATAACCCCATTTAGGGGAAAAATAGCTCATAATCGTACCAAACTTACCCGCAATTCCATAGCCATAAGAGTAAGAAAATATTCCACCAGCGCTGGAGTGCGCTTTGTCATGTCCACAGCCAAGGTTGTGGCCAATTTCATGGGCTAGAGTGTAATCATTGCAGGTATATCCGTCTGGAGCCGTTCCTAGTTGGACAACAGAAAATGCATATGTTCCTGAAGGATTATTAAATGATTTTAAAAGCCATGATAGACCGCAATATGCATCCTTATTGTGGTTAAAGGTTCTTATTAACGTAACAAGGTCTGCGCCAAGTTGGTTTCTTAAAGTTGGTACATTGGAGAAAACACCACTCGCATTTGTTAAACTATCAAGGGCATCTGAAATATTGCTGTCATCAGGATAGTTGACTAGTTGTGTACCAGCTATGTGTAATGTCAGATCAATATTGCTGTCTTCGTAGGCTTGGTTGGCAAGTTCAACCAGCATATTGAGATAAGTATCAAGAGCATCACCAGGATACTTACTTGCCATGCCTGGTGTATAAAGAATCAAAAGATCTATAGTTGTAGTTCCGCTTCCCTCTGGTTCTGCATAAGACACCTGAGGAAGCTGACTATCTGTTACAGATGGAATAAGAAAGTCTTTGGGATTAACAGGAGATTTTTG
>JAMOUE010000007.1 GCA_027068235.1 Deltaproteobacteria bacterium
TAGATATTACAGAAAAGGCTTGTAGAAACTAAAAGATAATAAAATCTAGCGAGGCATCCGCAAAGCTTCTTTTGCGCATCTCCCTCATGAATTCAGTAAGATAATCAACAATGAGGCCATATTGATTGGTGAAATATTCCGGGCGCATCTTTGGTATTTCCCAACCCGGGACATATGCATGCATCCTGTTAAAAAAATCCGAATCAATCATGGCCTCTGGAAAAGGAGCAAAGTGCGGGAGTAAAGACAGATATCAAGAAGCCAGTCATCCTCAGGAAGAGGTTCAGACTTGGGATCATAGAGGAGGTAGCAGTTGGTTCTGTCTTTGATCTCCAGGAGAATCTTAATTTCAAGAGGTGGGTATTCGTCAAGCCGAAGGATCTTTACATCTTCAAGCTCAAGCTCATGTATGACATGGGCAAATTCGCCCTCAGGATCGTTCCAAAATACTATCCATTGTTTTTCTTTCTTAAAAATATTAAGCAGAGTTTTGGCAATTTTTTTGTATTGTTCAAATCGGTTTTCACCGCCTTGTCAGCTCCCTGTAGACATCCCGTCTGTGGCCAACCTTTACAACCCAAATGACCAACTCGTTGTCATTGATGGAATATACGATCCTGTAATTGCCTTGGCGTACCCTATATCGCTCCTGTCCAGACAATTTTTCACACCCATGCGGCCTGGGATTAGTAGCAAGGGCCTCAATCCGTTTTATGATCTTCTTTAAATCCTTATTGGGGATCTTATCAAAATCCTTCAGAACGGATTTCTTGAAAAATATCCTATATGCGGCCATGCTGTTTCAGCTCTTTCAGCACATCCTCAAAGGAAACAACTGGTTCGTTGGCTCTTTCTTCAAATGCGGCCAGATCCTCAGCATCTTCAGCAAGGCTGAGGCGTATGGCTTCATTTATCAGCTCTGACATGGAGCGGGATGTGGCCGCGGCCTTCACCTTGAGTGCCCTATGTAATTGCGGGTCCAGATAAATGGTGGCCCTCTTGCTGAGCTGCGCCATGATGTCACCTCCTTTATAAAGTTAAAACATTATAGCATTAAAATGACATTATAGCTATTACTAGCCGACAAGGCAAACAACAAATGTGGAAAGGGCAAAATTGGGAGTCTTTCTTATGGAACCAAACACCTAATGAAGAGAGGGACTTGCTTACTTCAAATGCAACTATTACGGCTTCTGAAGCCCAATACGTAATAGGACTTCCAGGAATCTTATTAAAATCCTCAGCGCTTGCGCGGAAGAAAATATTTCTCCATTTCGTCGTCCTTGTCCTTCTTATCTCTCATCTCTTAAATTAGACCTTCCACACCCAAGAGGGCATATTTCCTTGAAAAAACTGGTAACTATCCACTGAATCAATGCAAACTTATCCTCTTTTTTTCCTTCCCTTCTCCGTCAGCCTGTACTTCTGCAACCGGCTGTACGGTTTTTCCGGAATGGTATATTCAATTAATCCTTTCTCCAGCAGTTGCTTGATTGTCCGCTTGAAGGCTCCTGTTTTGGCTTTAAGGCCCAATATGGTCGCCATTTCAGAAGCAGATAGAGGCGACTCAGAAAGAATCTGCAAAATTGCAGTTGACTGGGCCCCTGACTGGGCCCCTGACTGGGCCCCATCTTTAATAACATCTTCAGAGACTAATTTTGGTATGGACTGAGGTTCCTTGAGATGCACTGTAAACCTAAATCGCATTGCCACTTCCTCAATCCTTGGCTCAGGCAACCCAAGTCTTTTGGCCTTGCTGAATATTCTTGGAATGCCGGTTCCCCACTGTTCGATGAGGTTGATCTCCCTGAACACTCTGGCTATAACAGTGTTGCGGATTCTAGAGACTCCCTGTTTTATCTCCTCTATGGTAAGAGATGGAAGCAGAATGCCTGGATTTTCTATTTCGATGCGGTCATCAAAGAACATCACCCTGATTGGAGCGCCACGCTGGGAATAATCCGCATGTACAATGGCATTGATGACCACCTCCCTCAAAATCTCTACAGGTATGCTCCATACATCCTTGCGCCGGATATCTGATATGTCTGCACTTCTAAAGGCATGTTTTTTAAGAAAAAGCATCACCTCATCCACTGCTGCTGGAAGTGGCTTGTCTATTTCTATGTGGTCAAAAATGTCTATTCTTTCACTGCCAAGGAAGCGGCCGCACTGAATCCATGCATCCGGAAAATGTTGGAGCCTATCCTTTCCAAAAAGAAGAACCGCTCCCTTAGTTGGCACGAGCCGACCCTGATAGCGGACCAAGAGCTTCAAGGTCATCAAGGACTGCTCATTCAATTGGCGGGACATGGGGAAGAATTTTGCTGCATCGTCGAGATCAAGGGCATCAGCAGATAGTTCAGGCATGGGCAGTTCATCAAAGGAAATGCCCTCGGCAGTGCGGCGGAGTTCCTCTATCAGCTCACGGTCTGCCTTTCTATTGGTAGAGCCGAGGCGTACATAAACACCGTTTTTAGGGCCTTCAGCTTTGAGATAATGGGGCCTGAGTCCGCTTGGAAAAACTTCTATAACCAGAAGGGTCTTGTTTTTTACTGTAACAAGCTCGATATTGGGCACAAGACGCGGAGCAATGGAGTCGGCTATCATGTTGCAGAGCCGTTCCTCATCATCAAGGGGATGCTCAACACCAATTACTTTTTTGTTGTCCTTCACACCAATTACAATCTTTCCACCTGCAGTATTGGCAAAGGCCACCAGGGTCTTCATGATGGGCCGAGAGGAGGAAATATCCTGCTTGAACTCAAGAGTCTTACCTTCAGGCTTTGAGAGGATAGTTTTAATGTTCATGTTAATCGGCTTGCTCCTCTCTCTTATAATCCTTCAAACAGATCTAATTGGGCTGCCTTTTTATCAAAAGTCAGGACCACGCTACAGCCATTGGACTTGGGTGCACATGCTATTAGTATATCTGAAAGATCATGATTGTTATTAGCCGCATTCTTGATAAACATGCGCAAAACTGACGTGTTTTCAAATTTCAGCACAGGCAGATATATCAGCTCGTTGATAGCCTCGACGATTTCATTTCTTGGAATGTCATATACGGCCTCGAGCACCCATAAAAGTTCAAGCATCACAAGCAGAGGCACAAAAAAGCGCTCTCTTTTGGCCTCTGCCTCCTTGAAGAGCCGATACACCTTCTGGGCCTGAACTGTGTCATCACCAGTCAGAAACCGCACCAGAATGTTGGTATCAAGAGCCTTCATTTATACTGATCCCTTAGCCGTTTTTTTATGGCGGAATCCATTTCTTTTACAGATACTGCCTCTTTATCGGGCCTTTTAAGCCTTCCAAACACATCATCTACGCTCTTTGAAACAGGTCTAAGAACAGCAGCTCTGTCCTTGGTAAGGACAAGCTCTACCTTGTCTCCTGCCTTGAGCTTCAGGGCATCCCTGATCTCTTTGGGAATAGTTAGCTGGCCTTTTGTGGTAAGGGTTGCCATTGCCATAGTGCCTACTCCTTACTTTTCTTAAATCCTTACCATTACCATAGACAAATATCGGACAATGTCAAATCAACTGATATTTACTGGAAATTAGTTATAGTTTCGGTATCATTTTTACTTTAGTTGTTAGGTGTTAGGTCCCACTTGATTTATTGACCAGTGTGCGCTTCTTTAATCTTACAAATTTCTTATAAAGGAAAACATAAAAATGCCTTCCTCCACCACCATCAAACTTTCCAGCAAAGGCCAGGTTGTTATTCCTAAGACCATCAGAAAAACCCTTAAATGGAAGCCCGGCCTGAAATTGGAAGTCATTTACAGTGGCAACGGCATAATTCTCAGGCCCAAAAAATCATTCCCCAATATTATAAATCTCAAAGAGGTTGCAGGTTGCCTGAAATATTCTGGGCACGCCAAAACCTTGAGAGATATGGAAGATGCAATGCGCAAAGGCGCTTATAAAGAAAAGGCTAATGGTAGCGACTAAGACAAACATCATAGTAAGTGAAGTGGTCTCCCTTTTTCGACAGTGGTTATTGTTCGCTTTCACTGTATGGAGTAAGCAAAACTACATGAGTGAAAGGAGAACGGACATGGCAAGGAAGAAGCACAGCTCAGAGTTCAAGACCAAGGTTGCTTTGGCAGCCATAAAAGGGGAAGAAACCACGAATCAGATCGCTTCAAGATTTGGTATTCATCCAGGCCAGGTGAGGCAGTGGAAGAAAAAGATGCTGGAAAATGCTTCCTTGGTTTTTGAGAAAGATAGAAAGAAGGAGAAGGCTCAGCAGAAGCTTCTTGATAAATTTTACAGGGAAATAGGTCAGCTGAAGGTGGAACGGGATTTTTTAGCCAGAAAGTCCGGTCTGAAATGGGCAGAATACAGAGAAAGGTCATAATAGAACCGG
>JAMOUE010000008.1 GCA_027068235.1 Deltaproteobacteria bacterium
TTTCTTGTATTCTAAAAGATGTTCCAAATAAGTGGCATTCTGAAATCCCCAAAGACCAAAATCCAGAGAAAGAAAATCTCCCTTATTCCCTGACTGAACATGGTAGCCAAGGGAGTTCCACCTGTAATCCTCTGGCCTTTCACATATGCCTGCCCTTACTGGGTTAAGATTCTATGAGGTGGTTCCCCTTTTTCGACAGTGGTTATTGTTCGCTTTCACAGTATGGAGTAAGCAAAACTACATGAGTGAAAGGAGAACGGACATGGCAAGGAAGAAGTACAGCTCAGAGTTCAAAACCAAGGTTGCTTTGGCAGCCATAAAGGGGGAAGAGACCACGAATCAGATCGCTTCAAGATTTGGTATTCATCCAGGCCAGGTTAGGCAGTGGAAGAAAAAGATGCTAGAAAATGCTTCTTTGGTTTTTGAGAAAGATAGAAAGAAAGAGAAGGCTCAGCAGAAGCTTCTTGATAAACTTTACAGGGAAATAGGTCAGCTGAAGGTGGAACGGGATTTTTTAGCCAGAAAGTCCGGTCTGAAATGAGCAGAACGCAGAGAAAGGTCATGATAGAGCCGGACAACACCAGACTTAGTAGAAAGAGACAGTGTGAGTTACTGGACATCAGCAGAAGTTCCACTTATTACCAGCCAAAGGGGACTTCAAAGAGGGATTTGAAGCTCATGAGGGCCATTGATGAGCAATACTTGAAGACTCCCTACTACGGCAGAAGGAGGATGCGTCTTGCCCTCCAAAAGCTGGGCTATCAGGTAAGTGAAAAGAAGGTTAGAAGGCTCATGCAGATCATGGGGCTGAAGGCAATAGCTCCGGGCCCCTGCACCAGCAAGAAGCGTCCAGAATACGGGGTCTATCCCTATCTGCTGAGGAATCTTCAAATCACAAGGCCCAATCAGGTCTGGTGCTCTGACATAACTTATATTCCCATTCATGGCTCATTTATGTATCTATGTGTAATCATGGACTGGTACAGCAGAAAGGTTCTTTCCTGGAGTCTATCTAGCACATTAGATGCAGAATTCTGTATTTCCTGCCTGGAAAGAGCCA
>JAMOUE010000009.1 GCA_027068235.1 Deltaproteobacteria bacterium
AATTACGATGGAGAAGATAACTGCTAAGTTGGCAAATTTTTCGTCTCTTTTCCTTTTGGTTTTTCTGTTGCTTTCCATCCCCGTGGCTACAAAAGCGGTTACCATTACCTTTGACGATCTTTCCCTTCCAGAAGGCGCTGCTGTAACTGATCAGTACGCGGATTTGGGAGTAATATTTAGCGGAACAAATACCTCTCCGATTATTGCTCAGGAAGAAAATGGTGAAGCTTACGGTTACTTTTATGGTGAATATCCTGATAGAACTGACGATGTTGTTCTTTCTGATTATGTTAGTGGCGGTAATATGCTTACTGATGGCTTGGGAAAACATTCAAAATATCCTTTTTTAATTGGTGACGATATTAAGGCCACTTTTACTATGCCAGTGACTCAAGTAAGTTTTTACTTGCTCGACGTTGATGCGCGTGAAACTTTTACTGTGAAAGCTTATAATAAAGACAACAATGTTATTGCAGAGCAAACGATTAAGAGCGGAGATCCCGGTACGGGCGATGGAATAGCTACTCTGATTGAAATTTCAACAACCGAGACCAATCCCATTGATCATATAATCTTGGATGTGCCTTCCTGGGTAGGCTTTGCCATTGATGATTTCTCCTTTACACCCGTCCCAGAGCCTGCCACCATCTTCCTTCTTGGTGTTGGGTTGCTCGGAGTAGCAGGGCTTGCCAGAAAGAAGTGATTTTTTTAGGGTTGGATAACACCTGATCCACGGAAGAAGTTTTTGAGTGAGTTGATCCTTAGACCATCATAGCGGATTCTGCCCCTTAAAATGTTTGCAGAAGGGGAGGCAAAACGCCTCCCCTTTTTTATTGGAGCTTTCTCAAGTCGAAAAAATATCTATTGACAAACTAGGCAATATCTGATAATTGCAACTCAATTTCAATAAGAAGCTGATATGAGGCTCAAGGGTGGCATTCGAGGTTTTATTGATGGGAGCGCAACGTCATCGCGAGGCGGCGAAGCCGCCGTGGCGATCTCTGTCCCGAATGAAGCGAGGGACCAGGGATTGCTTGGCCCCGCTCGCAATGGCTTTCA
>JAMOUE010000010.1 GCA_027068235.1 Deltaproteobacteria bacterium
TGCAGACGACTTTGAAATAGAGCCAAAGGCCCTTAAGAAAAACGTGCTGAAGCATCCGCAGCTAAAGGAGCTCCTTCCCAAGCTGGCAGAGGCACTGGAAGGCGTGGAGCCCTGGAACCTCGAGACCACCGAGGAGGCCGTCAGGGGCTTTGCAGAGACAGCCGGAGTCAAACCGGGCATAATAATAAACGGCATGAGAACCGTCCTCACTGGCCAGCTTAAGGGGCCTGGGATATTCGACGTTATGGTGGCCATTGGAAAGGACAGGGTCATCCGCAGGCTCAAAATGGCCCCAAAATTGTATGAAAATAAAGAACAATAGGCAAAAGGTCTTGACTTTGGAGGCAAAGGACGTCTATGCTAAAAATGAGAAGCATGTGTGCTTATTAAATGGGAGGGGAATTGAGGGTATCCTATTCTAGCAGAAATAGACGCTTCCAGAACAGAAGGAAGTCATCAAAGAACCAGTGGACCAGCCTTTTTATAATGGTAATTACTGGGTTTCTTATATTTTGGGCACTGGCTGGCCCTTTTGGGTACTGGAAGCTTCAGCGCATGAAGCAACATCGAGCAACATTAATAGCGCAGGTGGCTGACCTTTCCATTAAAAATTCTTTACTAAAAAAGCAGATAGAAGCCTTCCAAAGTGACCGTAAGGTTCAGGAAGAAATTGTTAGGAAGAAGTTGGGCTGGATAAAAAAAGATGAGATACTCTTTAAGTTTATTAGCCACAGACGCAACACAACAAGATAAAAATCCCCTTAGATATTAGTCTTAGAAAATATGATAAGCCAGAAAAAGATAGATGAATTCAAGGAATATCTTTCGTCAGGACGCTGGGAAGAGGATTTTGGTTACATGTCTAAAGATGGGCAAGATGAAATGCTCGACTTGTTGGAATCGTTGTTTGATCTTTGCGAGTTAGCTGACAAAATTTTGACTAAAAAACTCTATAAAAACATGATGGGTGGCAATCCTTTGACAGAAAAGGATGCGTCTAATTATTAATAAGCTATATAACCATGGGACTAATAAGAACAAAAACCTATATAAAATACGCTCGTATCAACTTGCAAGAAGCAGAAGAGGCTTTACAAACAAGCGATTACGAAAAGTGTGTTAGAAAGGTTGTGTTCTGCACAGATGCACTTATTAAAGCGGTTGCCGCAGCTCTTCCAACTGTTAAAGCAGACTTCTTTAAAATGAATGCAAAACAGTTTGCAAAGAACCTTGAAGATCTTGCAGATGACCAAAAGACATCAAATCAGATTGCAAAAAGCATCTTTGAGGCAAGAGATCTTGGACAAGCTCAAGACACAGACCGTATTACTGCGGAAAGGGCACTTGGGCTTGCAGGAGCTGCGTTTACTGAACTCCATGAGCTTTTTGCCTGAAAAAGGCCGAAAAAACAGGGCAGTTCTTCATTAAGAAAAGAAGAAAAGAGAGTGACAAATTTGGTATTGCCAAAATACCACAAAAGAGTGTAAAAATAGTATCAAATTCAAAAATTCAACTACCTCCTTGTCATGAATCAAAAAAGCGAAAAAAGTACTGAAAAACGGCGCAAGGTCTTGATTTCTTTTCCAAGGAAACTGACCAGGGCCGGTCAGAGGATAGTGTGCCCTGAATGTGGTAATGACCATGACTTCTTTGAAGTTGCACAAGATGTTACCATCACAACCAAATACATTCAGAATCC
Source organism: Deltaproteobacteria bacterium (assembly GCA_027068235.1). Taxonomy (GTDB): domain Bacteria; phylum Desulfobacterota; class Dissulfuribacteria; order Dissulfuribacterales; family QOAL01; genus JAADCZ01. The sequence goes on from JAMOUE010000010.1 coordinate 1,700, forward strand.
AGATGGAAGTTTTACTCCCCAAAGCGATGAATCTACTGTGCTTGGAGATGTAAATCTTTACTGTGGAGAGTGTTATGCGGATCTTTCCCAGTATTACAGGCGCTTTGCTGAAATGATATTCTGACAAGGTGCAATCTCCTGTCATAATCAGGACAAATTCTCAGTTCCGCAACAACTATCATTCTCTCAAAAGAGGAGACGTTGTCCTTTGCGTCCTCAATCTAAAGCCCTTTGAAGAATATCTGTTTACAGACCTTATTCATAGAGGAATCATACTGTTTCCACCTGCCATTTCCCAGATCGCTAGCCGCTCAAAGTGTTTTCAGGCCCGAATATTTCATGGATTTATGGTTCCTGACACAAGGGTTCTAGCTGACAGAAAGGACCTTGTGAAAACAATGAATGAATATGCCCATAAAGGAGTAGGGCAGATAATAACAAAGAGGGATAGGGCTGACTGTGGACTTGGAATAAATGTATGGCGAGATTGTGAGGAGCTTTTTAATCACATCACATTTTCAAACCATTCTCCTTGGCCTATTGTTGTTCAACCATTTATTCCTGATGCTATTGATATTAGGGTAATCTGGATAGGAAATCGTCATATGGAGGCGTATTGGCGTAAAAATACGGCCTCTTTTAGAAACAATCTCCATTTTGGTGGAAAAAGCGGTAGGTATGAGTTGGACAAAAAAGAACAAGACCTTTGTAAAGAGGTAATGTCTAGAGGCGAATTCCCATATGCCCACATTGATTTGCTGAAGACTCCAGGAGGAGAAGTATATTTGTCTGAAGTAAGTCTTTTTGGCGGGACAAAAGGAGCTTCCATCAACTCTGTAAAATGTTCAATGCTTAAAAAAGAGGTTGAGGAAGACTTTCTAGATAGTCTTGACTTGGGATAGGTTTAGTATTGGTGTATCAAAATATAAATGGCAAGGTCTATGGAAGCTAAACTGGCAGATAAAGAACCATCTCTCTTAGAGCTTCAACGGTCTCTAAATTATACATTTAATGACCCTTCTCTTTTGGTAAGCGCCCTTACCCACCGCTCATTTGTACCGGAATCAGACAAAGCCATTCCAGACAACGAACGCCTAGAGTTCCTTGGTGATGCTGTCTTGGAACTTGTCATAAGCGATCTTCTCTATAAAAAATTTGGTAACAGATACCGGGAAGGAGATCTTACCAAGATGAGGGCCTATCTTGTAAGCGAAACAAGGCTTGTAATTCTTGCCAAGGAACTTGACTTGGGTGGCCACATCCTTATGGGCAAAGGCGAGGAAAAATGTGGCGGAAGAACAAGACCTTCTATTCTAGCAGATGCCTTTGAGGCTGTCATCGGCTCGATTTATCTAGATGGCGGTTTTGAAAATGCATACAAGTTTATAAAAAAACGTTTTGAACATCTGATTGATTCTGCACCAGAAAGAGGCTTAAAAATAGATTACAAAAGCAGGTTACAGGAAATTACTCAAAAACAATATCATACGCTTCCAAGCTACAAACTAGTTGACACACAGGGCCCAGACCACAACAGGTTATTCAGGGTATCCCTTTACTTTGGAGACAAAGAGATATCTCAAGGAATTGGCAAGAGCAAAAAGGAGGCAGAACAACAGGCGGCAAGGGCCGCTCTAGAAAATTTTGAGGAGAAATTAGGCGGAAATGGATTCAGATAACTTAGGAGACAAGGGACGAGGCTTCAAATCTGGATTTGTTGGCATAATTGGTGCACCCAACGTTGGCAAATCAACACTTCTTAACGCTATATTGGGAGAAAAGGTTGCCATAACCACACCAAAACCACAAACCACCAGAACACAGATTAGAGGAATACTTACTGGAGAAAACTTCCAGATTGTCTTTGTTGATACACCTGGGATACACCTGCCAAGAAAACTCCTTAACAAAAAACTGGTTGAAACGGCAGAAAAGGCCGTAGAAGATGTTGACGTACTCCTCTTTCTTGTGGACGTAACAAACAGAAACAGGAGAGAGGAATTTGCCATAATTGAGCTTATAAAACGTCTCAAAAAGCCTGTAATACTTGTGTTAAACAAAATAGACAAGGTAGCCAAGGAAAACATCCTGCCAATGATAGACGAAATGAGCAAGATGTATCCTTTTGAGGCAGTTATTCCCATTTCGGCAAAGTATGTAGATGGAATTGACAGGTTAATTGAAGAAATCCTCAAGCTCCTACCTGAAGGCCCTCAGTATTATGACTCAACCACTATCACTGATCAATCAAAAGAACACATCGTAGAAGAACTGATTAGAGAAAAGATATTTCTGCTAGCCAAACAAGAGATACCATACTCAACAGCCGTAAAGGTAGAAGAGATGGAAGAAGATGAGAAGATGGTCAGGATTAGAGCAGTTATATACGTAGAAAGGCCATCACAAAAGGGAATCATTATTGGTAAAAGGGGCAAATTCATCAAAAAGGTGGGGACCTATGCCAGAATGGACCTAGAGCATCTATGGGGTAAAAAGGTATTTCTAGATCTCTGGGTAAAGGTCCTAAAAGACTGGTCGAAAGATGAAAAACAGCTAAGGCGCCTTGGCCTTTCAAGCTAGTGGAGACAGTATCTTATTCGTGTGTCTTTTTTGTCACACATTCGCTCCCAACGGCTTGTGTCAAATTGGACACACCACTTAAAAACTTCT
>JAMOUE010000011.1 GCA_027068235.1 Deltaproteobacteria bacterium
AACTCAAGTTTCTGACTTGGGTTAATTAATAGAAATCTAAACCACCAGTTTTACTGGTGGGTCCTGGCTTTGCTATGCAAGTAGCTTGGTGGTGACTAAAATTGAATACCTCCCTACACTTCGGAATGCTGGCCCGAAGGGTAATTGGGAGGTATTCAATGAGTGAATTTCAAAAATTAGCACATGCAGTATGGCAGTGTAAATACCATATAATCTGGTGCCCAAAATACCGATTCAAGATTTTTGCGGGTGCACTCCAGAAGTCTGTAGAAGAGATTTTGAGACAGTTATGCGAATGGAAAAAGCTGGAGATTTTGGAGATGAACGTTCAGGAAGATCATGTACATATGATTTTATCGATTCCCCCGAAATTTTCGGTATCCGAAGTAGTGGGTTTTCTCAAGGGGAAATGCGCTATTAAAATATTTGACAAGCATTTGAGTCTCAAGAAGCGCTACTGGGGCCGGCATTTCTGGGCGAAGGGCTATTGTGTAAGCACCATAGGCCTTGATGAGGTAAAGATTCGGAAATATGTGAAGTGGCAAAGAGAGAAAGATAAACGCATTGAACAGATGAAACTTTGGAAATAGATGCCCTTTTAGGGCCAGCTTTATTCCACCCCTTTTAGGGGTGGTTGTTAAATGTATTATTGGATTTACAAAAAAGATTACTTTTTTATTGCTGCTGTAATTGCGAGCGAAGCAGTCCCCCCAACGAAGGGGCTAGTGGGAAAAGTAGAGATCGCAACGGCGGCTGGGCCACCTAACGATGACAGATTATGTCATCTAAAAATAAGAGCTTTCTGTAATATTAGTCAAAATTTTCATTATTCATTCAGGAGGTGAGGTTATGAGTGAGTATTCAAAGGATTATTTAAAGGTTTTGGAGATTGGACGTCCACCAAATGTACGAGGCCTTTTTCCAAACTCTAAGGCACTTATAGTGAGTGGAAAGGTTATTGACAGGGCATTACTCAAAAAGGGCAAGGCAATGACCATAGCGGCAAATGCCAGGAGTTATATAATTGTTAGAGGGGTCCTTGCAGCAGCCCAGCGTGCAAATGCGGCTGTCATCATTGAGATAGCGCGGTCAGAGGGAGGTGCAAACGCATATTGTGCCACAAACTTTTGGAATCTGGCACGAAGAGTGGATCAGGTGGCAAATGAGCTTGGAATAACCGTACCAATTGCCATTCATGCCGATCATTATGGAATAAAGAAGAAAGAGGATATAGAGCCGGCCAAGATAGAGATCCCCACACTTTTTGAGGCTGGTATCACTTCTATTGCTATAGACGCCTCTCATTTGCCTGATGATGAGAATCTTTTGGCAAATATAGAGCTAAATCCCTATGTGCCAAAGTGGGCTGGATTAGAGACAGAGGTTGGAGAGATAAAGGGCAAGGAGGGGCTTTCAACAGTAGAAGAGGCCCTCTTTCTCATTAGAGGATTAAATGCTCACGATATCTTTCCCGATTGGATAGCCCTTAACAATGGTACTACCCATGGAATTCAGGCGAGTGATCAGGGTATCCAAGTGGATTTGACTGCTGAAATCCATAAGGCTTTAGAGCCATACAAGGTTTCTGGGGCACAGCATGGTACATCTGGTAACAACTCTGAAAGGCTCAGGCAGATTGCTGAAAAGACCAGGACAACCAAGGCAAATGTGGCCACAGCCCTTCAGATGATTAGCTGGGGTGTCAAGGTGGACGAGTATGGCAATGCCGTAATGGATGAAAATGGCGAGTTCATAAAATTGAAGGATCAGGGAGTGACTGAAGAGCTTTGGGAGGAGATGAAGGCTTATGCCAAGGAGCGCGGATGGAAAGGTGGCGCATATAAAAAGTTAAATCTTCCCTTTGAGAACAAGATTATGGGCCAGCCAAAGGAGATAAGAGAGCGCATGGCCAAGGGTGTGGAAGAATTTGTGTATGACCTGTTGGTTAACGTCTTTAACGCAGCTGATACTGCACCCATAGCCAACCAGATAATCCTAGAAAAAGGATCGTATGATATTGGTCCAAAGGGAGAAAGAATAGAAGATCCTGCCGAATGGACACCGGAAAAGATCAGGGAAAAGGCCAAGGCCCTTGATAGCGATAAGGGGCCTAGTGGAGATTTTGACGATTAGGAGTGAGAATAACAGGAGGAGCCTTTAAGGGCAGGAGTCTTTCCTGCCCCAAGGGCCGTGTGGTAAGGCCTACCACCGATAAGGTACGGCAGGCCCTTTTCAATATCTTGGCCTCAAATTACGTCTCTGACTGGAAAGAGGTGACAGTTCTCGATCTGTTTGCGGGAACCGGCGCCCTTGGTCTTGAGGCCATATCCAGAGGCGCAAGACACTGTACTTTTATAGAGCATAATAAAAGGGTGTTGTCTCATTTGAAAAAAAATCTTCAAATCGTCCCTGTAAACTCCGGCTCTATAAGGCTTTTAGGTCTTGATGTATATTCCTTTCTGGAAAGGCCTGCCAACCCAGAAGAGCAGATGCCATTCACTCTGGTGTTGGCAGACCCTCCATATGGCAAAGGACACATTTCCAGGCTCCTTAAAGCCTTTTCAAAATCCTATAAATTGGTTTCAGATGATGCCTTGATAGTGATAGAGGAGAAAAGGGGCGCATTATCCTTGCTTAACAATGGGGATATGTACGGTTTTGAGCCTATCAAGGAGAAGGGATATGGAGATAGCGCACTTTTTTTCTTCAGAAGGGAAGAAATGTTGAAAGATGAATAGAGTAATAGTTTATCCAGGCACCTTTGATCCGGTTACTTATGGTCATTTGGATCTTATAAAAAGGGCCTTGAGAATATTTGACAAGGTTATAGTGGCAGTTGGAAGGAATCCTGCCAAAGCCCCCCTTTTTTCCATAGAGGAGAGGGTAGACATGATACAAAGGTCTTTGAACTCTTCTTACAACGTAGAGGTAGAGGCCTTTGATTGCCTGCTTGTAGATTTTGCAAGGGAAAAGGGGGCATGTGCTATATTAAGGGGTTTGCGTGCAGTTTCTGACTTTGAGTTTGAGCTTCAAAGGGCAATCATGAATAGAAAGCTCGACAGAAGCATAGAGACCGTCTTTCTCATGACCGGATTTAGATGGATCTATATAAGTTCAACTATAGTGAAGGAGGCAGCCCAATTTGGAGGCAGCCTCGATGGCCTTGTGCCTCCCCACGTTGAAAAGGCCATGAGAAAGAAATTTGGTTTTGACAAAAAATAGTCTTATTGCTCTAGAGATTTTTCTCCAAAGATCTCTGCGCTGAATACCAGTATCTGTGTATTTGGATCTTTCCAGCATCCTGGCATCATGCCTGCTTTCAAGCATGTCTGATCAAGAAATGTATAACGATCCCATCCATATTCCGTTGCTACCTGTGGTAACAAGACGCCATGGTATGGGCCGTTTATCAGATAGATTCCATGCTTGCCAACCTCTATCTCTTCCGGACTTGAAACGGGTCTAAGAGGTGTTAGGGCAGAGATCTCTATGTCTATCTCATTGAATTCGTGCGGTTCCAGAGGTTTAAACCTCGGGTCTTGAAAGGCAGCAGCAATGGCCATATCGGCAACGGTTTCATAAAGAGGCTTTTCAGAAACAAAGTTTCCTATGCAGCCCCTTAGCTGCCCGTGTTTGTGCAGGGTTACAAAGGCCCCGCGTTTTTCTAGGAGCCCTGGGCTCGATACCACAGGCAGTTCGAGAGCCTTGCCTTCAAGCTCTGCCTTTATTGCCGAACGTGCAAGATTCAATAAGAATATTTTTTCCTTTTTTGTAAGCGCCATGGCCTCTCTCCTTTGATTGTTCTAAAGACGCCAATAGCGGATATTTCTACCTTTAAAGTCTTCCGGTCTAAACATGCTTTTGACATCCACTACAACGCCTTTGTCAGGGGTGAGCATCTGCATTATTGCCTCTACTCCCTTTTTAATATAATCATCATGGGCCACAGCCAATATGACTGCATCAGAATTTGGTGGAAGATCCTTAACGAGTTTCAGACCATAAACGAGTTCTGCTTCTTTATGGTCTGCAATTGGATCGTGGACCAGGGGCTCTATTCCATACTCTCTTAGTTCTGAAATTATGTCTATGACCTTGGTATTTCTAATGTCAGGGCAGTTTTCTTTGAATGTAAGGCCAAGTATGGATACCCTAGCCCCTTGGACACGCACGCCCGCATGGATTAATTCTTTTACAGTTCTTTGGGCAACGTATGCCCCCATCGAGTCGTTTATACGTCTACCAGCCAGAATTACTTCGGGTCTGTACCCTGTCATTTGTGCGCAATAGGTAAGATAGTAAGGGTCAACTCCTATACAGTGGCCACCTACAAGCCCAGGTCTGAATGGCAGAAAATTCCACTTGGT
>JAMOUE010000012.1 GCA_027068235.1 Deltaproteobacteria bacterium
AAAGACTTTTCCTGATTTGCAGTTGAGAGCCTTGCAACACCTTCTTCTTGGCATAGTCTTGCAAAAAAACGAAGAAAAAGTGGCTTTAAATGTTGCTCAAGGACTTTTGAGGCCGGTTGTTGCGAGTTTACAACAGCCTGTAACACATCCTTAACATGACCATCTGTAGATGGATCAAGGAGGGCTATCTTTTTTTCTAAAATAACAGGTTCCATAAATTCAAAAAAAAAGGCCTGCCATTTTGGCAGACCTTTATTTGTCAGCTTACAATGTCTTTATTTTTTGTGGCAACCGCTGCACTTTGTTGGAGCTCCATCTGCCTTGTGCTCCTTGTGACAACCTTTACAGTTGGTGTGCATTGCCTTCATTACGCTGTTGAGCTTCTTGTTGGAGAAATCCTTGGTGTGACACTTATCACATGTCTGGATCTTCATACCTTCTTTATACTCAGAGTGGTTTGGACCATGATGGCACTCACCGCATTTAAATTTTGCCTGATGCTGATGGTGATGGAAAGTTACATCCCCCTTCTTTGCCTTAAGAGTAATGACTTCTGGACCTTCTCCAGCAACTGCTATTCCTGCAACTACAAGAGCAAAAAGCATGGCCAGCAAAACTGAAAATACTTTTACACTACGCATCTAAACTCCTCCTTTCTTTTTTGTGAACAATAATGCATTTTCAAGCTCATGTTTTTTTAATGGAGGGGTTTGGATTTGTCAACCAATTAATTAGCTTATTCACAAGTAAAAAGAGGCTACTTGAAAATGATCATTTTGAACTGCGAAATTTTCATTTCACAATATTGTACGATTGGTTCTATTCTGTCCCACTGTAAATAAAAACATGGTACAATCTCAAAAAATTTAAGTGTAAAACTATATTGGGTAAAAAGACACTCCTTATGAAGCAGCTTTTCAAACAATTTGTAATGTTTTTACTTGTTTTTAAAAACCTCTAATTCGTAGTACATAAAGGGAAAGACAAACATGAAAGACTTTCGTTTTGGCTGGTGGACCACTGGAAGGGACGAGGCAGCAGTAAATCTATTTAATGTTGTAAAAAAAGCTGTAGAAGATGGCGAAATCAACGGGGACTTTTGTTATGTCTTTATCTCCAGGGCCCCAGGTGAGGGACAATTTAGCGATGAGATAGCAAGAATTGCCCATGAAAAGGATATTCCCCTAGTGCAGTTTTCAGCCATAAGATTTGAACCAGACCTGAGAAAAGGTAACAGAGACAAGTGGCGCACAAAATATCATGAGGAACTCTATAAAAGGATTGAACCTTTTGGCTGTAAACTTGCTGTTTTAGCTGGTTACATGTGGGTGTTAAGCCCAGAGATATGCTCAAAGATTTCTGCCATCAATCTACATCCTGCCTTACCAGGTGGACCAGCAGGCACATGGCAAGAAGTAATATGGCAACTTTTAGAGAAGGATGCAGATAAGACAGGGGCAATGATGCACCTTGTTACCCCTGAACTTGATAAAGGGCCAGCGGTTACCTTTTTTTCTTTTGACATAAGGGGGGATTCATGGGACCACTTGTGGGAGGAGTTTAAAGCCCTCAAAGAAAAACATGGAATGGATTATGTCAAAAACAAAATAGGAGAAAAGCTTGCCCTCTTCAAAAAGATCAGACACGAAGGTGAGATAAGAGAGCTTCCCTTGATTGTGGAAACATTAAAGGCCTTTGCCAATAAAAAGATAATATTGAAAGAAGGGAACTTCTACAACGCCTCTGGAGAGCCTTTAACCGCACCGTTGGACCTGTCGGCCTTTGTTGATGAAAAGATCAAGCTCAATGAGGCTTAAAAGTGAAAATTCGCCAACGAAGTTACCACGATGGACGGTTAATAGTAAATGAGGATTTTATCCCGCTATTTAAAAAGAACGGCCTTTTATCACCTGATTCCATTTGGGAGATAAAAGACGAATCTGTAAAGGCCGTCGTACCTGAAAGACGAACAGGCCGTTTCTTTTTAAAAGGCTCTAATAACCTCCAAACAGAGTTTTATATAAAAAGGTACTGGCCTCTACCGCTATCCAAACGGTTAAAGGCACTTACTTCCCTTAAATGGGAGAAACACAACGCCTTTCACGAATGGAAGGCCCTTATGCTTTTTCATGAGAACCTGCTTCCTACCCTTATTCCTGTAGCCGTTGGCAAGGTTGGAAAGGCCAGCTTTAACATCACATTGGGCCTTAAAAATTATAAAAGGGCATCTGAGCTTTTAGAGGAAGACTCTGGTCTTGATCCGGAAGAAAGGCTGATGCTTATTGAGAAGATAGCCACTTATGCCGCAAGAATGCATAAAAAAGGATTTGCCCATCAGGATCTCTATCTTGTCCACTTTTTCATAAAACTCCCAGATATGATCCCTTTTCTCATAGACCTGCAAAGGGTTGTGATACAAAAAAGGCTTAGAAGAAGATGGGCAATAAAGGATATTGCACAACTATTATTTGCTTCCTGTCTTGTACTATCTGATAAAGAAATAGACCATCTTCTTAATGCCTATAGTTCAGAGGTTGGCTTTGATGTAAAGCAAGATAAGAGACTCTTTAAAGAGATTAAAAAAAAGGTGTCTTTTATAATGAAAAGATATATGCGCCAACAAAAGAAGAAGTAAAATCTCTTAATCTGTCGACGAAGTTGTCGAGCATCTTTCCTATTTTGTCGAACATATAAATTCTGCCTATCCACACAAAAGCATGTAACATATTGGTTTTATGCAAGAAAATCCTCCAATTATACTTGGCACGCTTCTTGGAATAACTAGAGATGCAATATCCAAAACTAAAAGGAGGATTTAACTATGAAAACGTTTACAATCATTAAAACAGCAGCAATAACTGCATGTATCATTCTTGCAGCAAGTACTTCAATGGCCGCAGGCTTTGGTAGCGGTTATGGTGGTGGTTTTGGAAGTGGTTTTGGAAAAGGCTCGGGCTACAATTCTGCAACTACTACAACAAGGACTCAAACAGCTGTTGCTCAACTTGCCGTCTCTCAATTGAGCCAGGCAGAACAAGATGGACTATTGAAGATGCGTGAAGAAGAGAAGCTTGCACGTGACGTTTATCTCTATCTTTATGACTTGTGGCAGAATCCTGTCTTTTCCAATATTTCACAATCTGAACAGCGCCACATGGATGCCATTAAGACGCTACTTGACAAGTATGGACTAACAGACCCAGTTGCAGACCTTGGACCAGGACAGTTCTACTCTGCAGAAATGCAGGAACTCTATGAGACACTCACTGCCAAGGGTTCTGAAAGCCTTGAAGCTGCCCTTCAAGTCGGTGCAACCATTGAGGATCTTGATATCAAGGACCTGGAAGAACTTCTTGAAGCCACAGACAATGAGGATATAGAAGTAGTGTATCAAAACCTGATGAAAGGTTCTAGAAATCATTTAAGGTCTTTTGGCTCTCAGCTTGCCAGCACTGGCGTAAACTACAAGGCACAGTTTCTCAGCCAAGATGAAGTTGATGCCATAATCAACAGTGCAAGGGAAAGAGGCAGAGTGGATAAAGATGGCAATCAGGTCTCTGGCCCAAGAGGTTATGGCAAGAGAGGCTTTGGCAGAAACACTGGTGGAATGGGCGGAATGGGCTCAGGAGCCAACTTCATAGATCTAAATGGCGATGGAATATGCGACAACCTCCAGTAGAAATGGATGTAAAAAGTAATCACCTTTTCGCTCCCTTCGTCATTGCGAGGGAACGAAAGCAACTGAAGCAATCTCCAACCTGACCCAAAACTTTAGCGAGCTTTCTACCGCATATACCAAAAAAGGGGGGCCATTATGGCCCCCCTTTACCTGCTAGGTGCCAAAAGGCCCCATGACAATTCCATGCGACGTTTTCTCCTGTTCGTTCTTTGTCATGCAAGGTGCTTCCTCTAATGACAGAGAAATAGCTTGTCCTTAATCCTTACACCAGCCAGGAACCGGAAGCCCAACTACTTTTCTAGCAATAAAAAGTGCATCAACAATATTTACAGTGCCATCGCAGTTCACGTCTGCAACATCTGCATCGAAATTGTTCACTGGAAGATGCACCGCATAACGTGCAACAAACAGCGCATCTACTATGTTTACCGTACCGTCTCCGTTTACATCACCACGCTCTGGAGGCTGATGTGCTTCTGGACGAATATCGATTATCTTTAAGCCAGCATACCCAGCACCTACATAGGCATAACTGCCAGAGACATACACGCAATTAGCAGCTCCATCTGTATCCACACTACCTGCTATCTTAGGAGAGCTAGGATCACTTATGTCTATTACCTTTAAGCCAGCCTCATCATCAGCTACATACGCATAACTGCCAGAGACATACACATCAATAGCAGC
>JAMOUE010000013.1 GCA_027068235.1 Deltaproteobacteria bacterium
ACACAAGATCACCAATAAGATCAAAAATGTTTCTATAATGTTTATTGACCTTCCAGCTTCAAAAGTTGTTGCGCTTCTTGTAGTAGGTCTGATTGGTGGTCTGCTAAGCGGGTTTATCGGTTCAGGCGGAGCCTTTGTCTTAACCCCAGCTATGATGTCTCTTGGAGCGCCAGGAGCCGTGGCAGTTGCAAGCAATATGTGTCATAAGTTTCCAAAGGCCATGGTAGGGGCCTATAAGCGCTGGAAGTATGGGCAGGCAGACATAAAACTTGGCGTTTTTATGGCAATAACTGCCATAATAGGTGTCCAGATAGGTATCCAGATCCAAAAGTATATCTTGGATCATTGGGGAAATGCAGGCTCTAACCTCTACGTCAGTTTGATGTTTGTTATCGTGTTGGTGGTTGTAGGGACGTATGTTTTTTATGATGCATACAAGTTGTCTAAAGGTGGAAAAGAGGCTGAAACCACAAAGCTTGCCAAAAAGCTCCAGAGTATAAACCTGCCTCCAATGATCCATTTCAAGACGGCTGGTATCAGAATATCTGCTTGGTTTACCATCCCTGTTGGAATCGCAACAGGAATGCTTGCAGCCACTATAGCAGTTGGTGGGTTTATCGGCGTGCCAGGGCTTATTTACGTTATTGGTGCTTCAGCTATGGTGGCAAGTGCTACAGAGCTTGTTATAGCCTTTTGTATGGGAATGTGGGGTTCCATACAGTGGGGTCTTAGTGGCCTTATAGATATCAGGCTTACACTGCTTATTCTTGCTACATCTTTGATTGGTGTTCAGCTTGGTGCCCTTGGTACCACTTATGTCAAGGATTATATGATTAAGATCGTTATGGGGGCAGTAATGCTCATAGTTGCAGTGAGCAGGGGGGCAAAGATTCCAGGCTATCTTGCAGATCTGGGGTTAAGGTCTCCTCTTGATCCCTCTACTGCCTCTTTCTTGAACTCGGTAAGTTTTTGGGCTCTGGTAGCTGCCCTTGGTACAGCAGGTATAATTATTTCTGCTGCAATGATAAGGGGTATGCTTCAGGCAAGGGCAGAAGGCCATTAAAAGAGCTAGAGCGTGCAAATTATGTATTGGCTATTTTTATGAATATTAAGAATCTGTCTTTAAAAACGTCTAAAAAAGGAGTTTCATAATTTGACCATGTTTTTTACTAGTGTTAATTGCAAAGAAGTGGTTGGTAGCAATAGGATGAAAGTGGTGACAATTATGAATGGTTGCCTGATATTGGCAGTTTGTTGAGTCAGATGTTTTTAGACGTGAATAGGCATGAAGTGGCAGTAGTCTTCAGCAGACTACTGCCTTTTTTATTTGGTTCACTTTTAATTTTAAAAAATTTTCAATCAATCCGATGGTAAAACCATAAAGGGTGTTGTTACCTTCGGAAACGATGATAGGGGGAACAATGAAGGACAAGTTGGGTCAAGGTGTAATTGCTAGCCTTGTGATGATTTTACTGCTTTTTTCAAGTCAATTGGCCTTTGGTGCAGAGATGGTTATGGGGCCAGGGCCTGAGCTTACTACACAAATAATGGTGGTTATGGGAGTACTGGCCTTCGCCATTCTCCTTTTTATCTTTGAGTGGGTTAGGGTCGATGTTGTTGGGATCATGATGATGGTTATATTGCCGCTTCTTGGGCTTGTAACACCTAAACAGGCCTTAAGCGGTCTTAGTTCCAATGCAGTAGTGTCCATCATCGCTGTAATTATTATTGGGGCTGGTCTAGACAAGACCGGAGTGATGAATATTCTGGCAAGACATATCATTAAGCTTGCTGGAAAGTCAGAGACGAGAATAATGGCCCTTATTGCTGCAACCGTTGGTATTATCTCAAGTTTTATGCAAAATATTGGTGCTGCCGCACTCTTTATGCCTGCTGCTACCAGAATAAGTAAACAGCTTGGCGTGCCAATCTCAAGAATCCTTATGCCTATGGGATTTTGTGCAATCATTGGAGGTTGTATTACGCTAGTGGGCTCGAGTCCCCTGATCCTCTTGAACGACCTAATGGAGTCGTGGTGGAATAACAATATATCACTCCTTGGTGGCAAGGCCTTTGAACCATTTGGGCTTTTTACTGTTACTCCAATGGGACTTGCGCTTCTCGCTGCGGGTATTGCCTATTTTGCCTTGCTTGGCCGCTGGATTCTGCCTGCTACAGAGGCCAAAGACACTAAACTTATGTCCGATGAGGTGGAAAGTCTTTATTCTATCAAGATCGGTAAGAGGCCTTTTGAGATGGAAGTTCCTGAAGACTGGCAGCCAAAAAGTTTAGAAGAAATCAATTTCAGACCTACCTACAAGGCCACAATAGTTGGAATTTATAAACCTTCGTCTAAAAAGATGGTGCTTTCTCCAGCACGAGATGACGTAATAGAGCCAGGAGACATGGTTGCCGTATTTGGACGTGAAGAAAATGTGAAGAAGGCAGCCAAAGATCTTGGATGGAAGATAAAAGAAGATTTGGAATACTTTGCAGAGCTTTTTTCTCCAAACAACTGCGGAATAGTTGAGGCTGTTGTTCCTCCAAATTCTAAGTTGGTTGGCATAAGTCTCAGGGACATCCACTTTAGAAAGGTCTATGGAGTTAATCCCTTGGCCCTAAACAAGGGAGGCGAGATTATCAGAAGAAATATCTCCAAAATCAAACTTAAAGCTGGAGATGGAATCCTCCTTTTGGCACCTTGGGATAAGCTACACTTCCTCAAAAAGAAGGGCATCCTTCTCTTTACTGAAGACTTGAAGGGCGAGCTTATGCGGCCTGAAAAGGCCTTACCAGCAGTGGCATGTCTGGTGTTGGCCTTGACTCTTGCCCTAGGCTTTCATGTGCAGCTTTCCATTGCACTTCTAACAGGGGCTTTGGGCATGATACTTTTGAAGGTTATGACAATTGATGAGGCTTATCAGTCTGTAGACTGGATGACAGTGTTCCTGCTGGCAGGCCTTATTCCTTTGGGACTTGCCTTTGAAACAACCGGGGCTGCAAGATACATTGCAACAAGCATCATGCACGCAATGGGTGAAGTAACACCATTTGTATTACTTCTGATTGTTGGTCTTCTTACGTCATTTTTTACACTTGTGGCCTCAAATGTTGGCGCAACGGTCTTGCTTGTCCCGCTATCGATGAATATGGCACTTCAGGCAGGCGCCGACCCTAAGATGGCCGCACTAGTTGTTGGTATTGCAGCTTCCAATACCTTTGTATTGCCTACTCATCAGGTTAACGCACTAATAATGAGACCTGGTGGATACAAGACTATAGATTATGTAAGGGCAGGTACTGGTATGACCATTATCTATCTTGTTGTAATGATGGCCATGCTTTATTTCGTTTACGGTATTTCTGGTTAAAGGGGGTATTAATGATGGGAAAATGGTTTTTCCCCTGTGCTGGACCTGACTCAAAGGTCTCCAGTACAATGTTTCTTAGTTTTGTTGTGGGTTGTTTCCTTGCGATTTATCTAGCGTGGTTTCCACAGTCGGTTTGCGCCAAAGAACATGCACCTGTTGATTCTCACAAGGTGCATGGGCATGAAGAGTTTCAAGGAGAAACCTTAGCCATCTCTGGCAAGATAGTGAATCCGCACAATACTGGTGTGGATGATGTAGTCCTAAAGGTCTTTATAAATGGCAAGGAATTTGAGCCAAAGGCCAAGGAAGGACAACATGCCCACGGAGAAGGTGGCCTGAAAACAGAGGCTGATGGTACGTTTCAAACTGTCCTTGAATTGCCAAAGGGGAGTATCAAAGGTGCCACAATAGAGATTGTTGCCTACAAACCAAGCTACGAAAAGGGCAAGATTGTCTTGGACAACAGTCGTATAGCCTTTGATGGGAAAAGGTATCTTGCCCGGGTTGATCTTTCCATAAAAAGAACCCAAGGCCCTGCCTTTTGGATAGCTACGATAATATTCATCTTGGCATACATTCTTATCTCTTTTGAACTGTTGCATAGAACGTTGGCCGCAATGCTTGGTGCGGCTACCATGCTGGTAATTAGCTATACCATCGGCACTATAAATCCAGAGTATCATATACTTTCCTACGAGACAGCCATTCATGCCATTGACATGAATGTTATTTTTCTCCTCATGGGAATGATGATTATAGTTGGCATCTTAAAACATACCGGCGTGTTTCAGTGGTCTGCCTATCAGTGTTACAAACTGGCCAGAGGCAACGTTATCATATTATCAGTAATTCTTATGACCTTTACGGCAGTAGCCTCTGCATTCCTTGACAACGTGACAACCATGTTACTGCTTACACCGGTAAGTATAGAGATTGCCTTATCGTTAGGGATTAATCCTTTGGCCCTTTTGATACCAGAGGTGTTGGCATCAAATATAGGTGGAACAGCCACCTTGATTGGTGATCCACCCAACATCATGATTGGTTCCTATGCAGGGTTGACCTTCATGGATTTCGTGCTTGCCCTCACTCCTGTTTGTGTCATATCACTGTTGGTGTTGTTTGTATATTCCAGGCTTGCATACAAAAAGGAGTATAGCAAGGCCAAGATAACGGATATCCAGGCCTTTATTGAAAAGCTACGCCAGGAATACCAGATAACTGACTCACAACTCCTTACCGTTGGTGGTATAATAATGGGCATAGTTATAGCCATGTTTCTGACCCACGGTTACTGGCATATGGAGGTGAGTATTGCAGCTCTTTTTGGAGCATCCTTGCTTTTTACCTACGGACTTGTAACCAAAAAGATTGATCTCTTGGAGCTGATAGAAAAGGATATAGAGTGGACAACACTGCTGTTCTTTATGTTCCTTTTCATATTGGTAGGCGCGGTAGAAGAGACAGGGCTTCTAGATATTATAGCAGACTGGGTGCTGGATCTGTCTCACGGGAGCCTTGTTACCTCTATTTGCCTGATTTTATGGGTATCAGCCATTATGAGTGCGTTCGTTGACAACATCCCCTTTACTGCAACCATGCTTCCCATTGTGGGATATCTTACTCAGGTTATCCCAGGGGCCGATTCTGGAGTCCTCTGGTGGGCTCTTGCATTTGGAGCTTGTTTTGGTGGTAATGGAACCATGATCGGTGCCAGCGCAAACGTAGTAACCCTAGGTATTGCCGAATCTGCCGGACATCCCATGAAATTTTTCGGCTTCATGAAGGTGGCATTCCCATATATGATAATAAGTGTTGCCATAGCAAATGTCTGGCTTTTGATATTCTATTAACCCATACCGAGTTGAAGAGAGGGTAAAATGACAAAGAAACCAGAACCTCTTAGCAAATTTTTGTTACCAATAGATGGAAAGGGTACCTTTAAATCTGCCTGTAGACTTGCTGGAGCACTGACGTCCATTCTGGGTGATAGGGTGTCAGAGATAACACTCCTCCATGTAATGGCAGGAAGATACCTGAGTACTCACATGACCAATATTGACATACGGGCAGGTATTGTTCTGGAAAGTGAAACCTTTCAGCGGCTTAGAGAAGAGTTCATCAACAAACAGATTACTCCTGTCATGAACGAGGCCAAAGAAATTGTTGCCAAATTTCAGCCTGTAGCTCCCATAGACATGGAGATTGTAGATGGAAAGCCTGCTGACAAGATACTGGAATTTGTAAAAAAATATCAATACTCAACAGTTGTTATGCAAAGGCGCTGTATGGACCCTGTAAAAGGGAATTTTATTGGCAGTGTTACATCTGGGATCTTGTATGGTCACGGAATCTGCTCAGTATATATTCCTGGCACAGAGTTCCCTGAGGATGGACCTGTAGAGTTCAAGAATCTGCTTTTGCTCGTTGATGGTTCTGCTGGTTCCATGGCGGCAGTCAAAGAGGCTGGAGTCCTTATGACATATCTAAAGGATTCACGGGCAGTATTGCTTCATGTGATGGATGTTGCCGATATTGCCGAGGCAGCAGATTCAGACTCTTGGCCAAGTCCTTTGCAAGAGGCTGAAGGAATATTGCAAAGGGCTCGTAAACAGATAGAAGATATGGGTATTTCCTCTGATAGGATAGTTGAAGAGGCAGTGGCTGGTGATCCTGCAGAGGTTATCGAATCTTACTCTGACGAATCAGATGCAGATATAATTTATCTGGGCAGGACCATGAGAAGTGCTATTTCTGATATTCTTGTGGGTAGCGTTGGGCGTGCAGTACTAGGTAGGTGTGCCAAAAAGACCATCGCCGTAGTTTCGCCAGAAGAAGAGGAGTAAAAAGTTAAAACAAGGGGAGTTTTAAGAAGAAGGAGGGTCTCTTAAATGTTCTTTTTCCTAACAAGAAAGATTTTTATAATAGGTCTTTTGGCATTTATATGCCTGATGAGTATCAATCAAGAAACGTTGGCATCTTCCAAGACATTTAAAA
This sequence comes from Deltaproteobacteria bacterium, assembly GCA_027068235.1. Lineage (GTDB taxonomy): Bacteria > Desulfobacterota > Dissulfuribacteria > Dissulfuribacterales > QOAL01 > JAADCZ01. The sequence goes on from JAMOUE010000013.1 coordinate 6,369, forward strand.
ATTCTATAGGAATGGAGTTCGTTTTGATTCCTGCGGGTAGTTTCATGATGGGGGCAGCCAGGCATTTTGAAAATGCCGATATTGACGAACTTCCCCGTCATAAGGTGACTATTACAAGGCCTTTTTATCTTGGAAGGTATGAAGTGACTCAGGAAGAATGGGTCGCTGTGATGGGTTCAAATCCAAGCTACTTTAAAGGTAGGAGACGGCCTGTAGAAAATGTTTCCTGGAATGATGTGCAGAAGTTCATAAAAAAACTAAATGAAATGGAAAAAACAGATAAGTATAGATTACCTACAGAGGCTGAGTGGGAATACGCTGCAAGGGCAGGTAGCGCGGGTTCCTATTGTTTCGGGGATCTCGTTACAGACCTTACTCTTTACGCCTGGTACTATGACAATGCAAATGCAAGGACACATGAGGTTGGTCTTTTGAAGCCAAACGATTGGGGCCTTTATGACATGCATGGGAATGTGTGGGAATGGTGTAATGATTGGTATTCCTTTGATTATTACTCCAAGTCTCCTGAGAAAGACCCAAAAGGTCCGGAAAATGGTGTGCTCAAGGTAGAAAGAGGTGGAGGCTGGGATGCCTTGCCAAACGCTTGTCGTTCTGCCTATCGTAATGGTTTTTTCCCTTTTAAGGCCAATTCCGCCCTTGGTTTTAGACTCGTTAAAATGCCTTAGATATTAAGTTCTAATTACGTCAAATTACATCAAAATATAAAGGCCCCTGGTACTGTGATGTGCTAGGGGCCTGTTTTTTTGCTCTGAAAGAGCATCCCAGTTGGATAGCCAAGGTGGCTTTTCGCTTTACGATGATATTACTGGGAGCCTTTTCTAGATGACGTGGACCGTCATTGCAAGGCCCAGAAGGGCCAAAGCAATCTCTGCCTGTCAGCGGCGAGACAGTGCATCCGCCGTGGTGATCTTATCCCCCCAACTCCTCTGCTCCTTTCAGTGGGGATTGCTTCGGCGGCGCATTCACATCCCCTCGCAATGAACAGCAACCAATTTGTCATTTCTTTTTCATTTCTTGTAATAAAAAAGGTGTTCGTCTTAAAAGTTACATCCAGTAGCAATGCACCTGTTCACAAGAGAAACAGTTGTTTCAACCAAAAAATAGTAATTTTTTCAAGTTGTTACAAATTATGTGTTTATTTTTGCAACACAATTCGTTCATCTTTGCACAAATCGTTTCTCTTGCATCCTTAGAAATTTCCTAAAATTATTTGGTATTTCAGTGTGTTACATCTGTGGCATCTTTCATGCTTAATGAGCCTTTAATGAAGCTTGTTGGTAACAGGAGCTGAAGAGAAATGACTTTTCTCTGTCATGATGAGGATCGCCACAGGAACTTTAGGCTTCTTGAAATGGCAGGAGGGACGTCACTTATGTAGGTGAAAAGTGCTCCATTTTTGGAGCCTAATGTAAGAATCGGCAGACACAAAAGGACGGTTCAGGTTGCATGGGAAAAAGGGTAGCCCTTGTGGCAGATGGTCGCAGCTCTGATCTGTATGCCAGTTTTTGTGCAGTGAAACTGGCCAAGCGTATGGATGCAGACCTCTATTCAATATTACTCGTATCAAAGTCTGGAGAGAGCGGCCTGCAGCCTACTTATCTAGATGAGACATGGAGTGACTTTTCCCCTTCTGTGTTGTGGCAGCTCATTTGTGGCCTCTCAAGTGTGGAAGGGGTGCACGTATCTTATCATCTCATAAATAGAGGATCAGAGCAGGAATTAGCTGATTTTTTGGTGCTCCACAAGATTTCGTGTCTGATAACAGGCACCTTAAATGATAAGGATTTTGACAGAAAAAAGCATTGGTCAGCCAAGATTGTAGAAGAAGTAGGGAGACACCCTAGATGGTATTTGGGCAATCTCACTGTCTTTTTGGCTAAACCTTGGAATGATGAATCTTTTAAAAAGATTTTGAGGCAGATTAGTGCAGAGTGCAACCTTTATCCCATTGAGATCGCCTCTGCATAATCAAGCACAAATTAACTTTTATTAAACTATAGGAGGGTTTAACACATGTATATTTATTTACCGATTGCACTTACCAGCGTAACCCTTTGGCTAGTTGTTGGCCTTGGGTTGCTGGTGGGCCTATTGTCGGGCCTTTTTGGTGTGGGAGGAGGTTTCCTTATGACTCCGCTTTTAATGATGATTGGGATTCCTCCTACAGTGGCCGCAGCAACCGATGCGAATCAGATTGTTGCAGCCTCAGCATCTGGCACATTGGCCCACTGGAGGTTGGGAAATGTAGATTTTAAGATGGGGCTGCTACTGCTTGTTGGAGGTTTTACAGGAGGTGCCTTGGGTGTGCATGTTATCAAGGTACTTAGGGCAACGGGTGGAGCTGATTTCCTCATCAAGATTACCTACGTTCTCATGTTGGGTATAGTTGGAACATTTATGTTTTTTGAAAGTCTCCATGCCTTAAAGAAACAAAAGGCTGCAGCCGCAATGACAGAGGAAGAGCGGATTCGTGCAGAGAAAGAGGCAAGGGAAAAGGCAGAAGCCAAGGCAAAGAAGAAGAGCTTTCTTGCTTCTCTTCCCATGCAGATATATTTTGAAAAGTCAGGTGTAACACATTCTGCCCTTTTGCCAGTGGCCTTGGGTATCTTTGTTGGTGTCTTGGCAGCTATCATGGGTGTTGGCGGCGGCTTCTTGATGGTTCCAGTTATGATCTACTTGCTTCGTATGCCAATGCACGTGGTTGTCGGTACGAGTCTTTTTCAGATAATGTTTACCTGTGTAGAGGTTACCTTTCTCCAGGCTTATCAGAACCATACCGTGGACATTATTCTTGCTATTCTACTTCTTATTGGCTCAACCATTGGTGCTCAGATAGGAACGAAATTAGGTAAGAAACTTCATGGTGATCAGTTAAAGATCTTGCTCGCCATTATAGTTCTTGGAGTTACGGTAAAAATGATTCTTGGTCTGGTCCTTGAGCCATCACTACTTCTGGCACATGGAGGAGGGCACTAATTATGAATGTAGAGAAGATAAAGAGGTTTTTACTTCTAGGATGTCTTGCCTTGTTTTTTGCCAGCTTTTATGCAAGCGGTGTTTATGCCCTTACTTGTGAAACGACACCTGGCAAGATTCCAATCACTTTGGGTTATCATGGGACTAAAGTGACTATTCAGGGAAAAGATCTTCATGCTCCTGATGTAATAGTGCAAATTCATTCAGATATTGGAGAGGAGCATCTTAAGTATATAGGTAAGGCCAGTGGAATCTTTTGGATGAAGCTTGGCAATATGATATTTGAGAATGTTCCTGCCGTGTACCTTGTATATTCCAACAGGAATATTCATGAGATACTGCCTTCTCAAAAGTGTGAGGAGCTTTCCATCGGTTTTGATTCATTAAAGAAAAAGGCAAAGATTCGCAGCTCATTAAAGGATTTAGATAGAGAGAAGTGGCTAGCAGAATTTTTGAAATTCAAGCAGAAGGAACATCTGTATAGAGAACAGCCAGGAATAGTAAAGGTTGATCAGGCCAATGGTGCATACAGTGTAGAGATTGATTGGCCATTTGAGGCACCACCTGGTGAATACTTTGTAGAGGTTTTTGCTGTGCAAAATGGTGAGGTGGTGGATAAGGCCGAGTCAAAGATTAAGGTTGAACGGGTTGGAATCGAGAAACAGCTTTCTCATATGGCCTTTGAAAGACCTGCTCTATACGGCATTATCGCCATAATCGTTGCAATAGTGGCAGGTTTTGGCGTTGGAATGGTGTTTAAAGGTGGCGGTGGCCATTAAAGGTGATTTTGAGCAAAAAACAAGTACCTCCGCAATTCTTGTTTTGCCCCTGTCTTTCATTACAGATAAAGACAGGGGTTTTTTAGTTTAAGAGGAGTGAAAATTGGCACATTTTATTCAGAAATTTATAGGAAAATTGAAAGGGGCCTTGTCTGGCATCTCTCCACAGGCAAGCAGGCTTGAAATAAAAGAGAAGTTGGAACGGTTTAAAGAGGTATTGAGATGCAACCAGACCGCTCTTGAGATAATAGCGGATATGGGAGAAAAGTTGAGTGGAGATTACCTCTTTGACAAACATTATATTGAGGCCACGTTTGAAGAGCTATCAGAGACTGTTTTGAAGTGCATTCACAGGTTAAACGCCCTTTGTGACAACAAGTATAATCATCTTTACGATGTTTACGAAAATATCTACGAAAGGCTTCTCCATGTGCTAAAGGGTAGGGATGACAGGCTAGGCCCTCCTATCATACAACTTAGTAAGATAACCAAGAGTGAGTTTTCCGTAGTAGGCGGTAAGGCCCTACATCTTGCAAAGATTATCAGTGACCTTCAACTTCCAGTGCCAGGCGGCTTTGTAATAACCACTAAGGCTTATCATGACATAATTGCCTACAATGGTTTGAAGGAAAGGCTTGAAAGATTGGAAAAGCTTCTGGCATCCCATTCGGCAAGCGATAGTGAGATAGAAGAACTGAGGGCTGAATTTCAACAGGCCCTCATGGAGATAAAGCCATATCCTGGACTGCTTGATGATATAGAAAAGGCAGCCTCTCTTGTTGCAAAAGACTTGAAAGGCAAGCCTCGTTTTGCCGTAAGAAGCAGTGCCCAGGAGGAGGATATGGACTTCTCCTTTGCAGGGCAGTTTAAGACCGTTCTCAATGTATCTGGAAATGCAAACGAGATATTTGCAGCCTACAAGACTGTTTTATCGAGTCTTTTTAGTAAACACGTCATTGAATACAGACGCACAGTTTTAGAAGGTGAAGGACAGATGTCTATTGCTGCAATCTGTCAGCTTATGGTTGATGCAAAGAGCAGCGGAGTGCTCTATACAACCGATCCTCTAGATGCTGCTTCAGACGATATGGTTATCGTTGGAAATTGGGGGCAAGGCGAAGCGGTTGTGGATGGCAAGATGCCAACTGATACTTTTCGGCTTTCTAAAAGGGATGGACTTCATATTGTAGAAAAACAGGTGGCAATAAAAAAAGAGGCCTTGTATCTGAGGGAAGCTGGAGGGCTTGAAAAGAGGCAGCTGCCTGAAGAATTGCAGACGGCTCCCTGTTTGTCTGATGAGCAAGCAATAAGGCTTGGCCGCATGGGGATAAAGCTAGAGAACTATTTTAAGCATCCTCAAGATGTTGAGTGGGCCTTGGATAATGATGACAACTTATTAATTCTTCAGTCGCGGGAACTGCTTATAAAAAAGGATTCCAGCATAGATCGTTCCCTTTTAAACCTTGAAGACAAATATGAGGTGATTAGTAAGGAAGTAGGCCTTACTGCACAGCAGGGCATAGGATACGGACCCGTCAAGATAGTTAAAAACAACATGGAACTTGATGATGTACCAGAAGGAGCAGTGCTTGTTAGCCCACGTGATAGCTCTGTATTTGTAAGGGTGATGAAAAATGTTTCTGCCATAGTTACAGAAGTAGGCACACCTGTTAGCCACATGGCCACAATTTGTAGAGAGCTGTGTGTGCCATGTCTGGTTAATGTGACAGGGATCTTGGAAAAGGTTGAAGATGGCATGGAGGTGACAGTAGATGCAGAAGAAAGGGTGATATATAAGGGCAAAGTGCCAGAGCTCCTTGTTTATAGAAGTTGTCAGAGTATGAACGTCTTTGCCTCTTCTGATTTCAGGCTTCTAAGAAGACTGTTGAATGAGATAGCAAGATTGAATCTGATAGATCCTCTTATCGAGGATTTTCGCATGGATAAGTGTGAAACCTATCATGATATACTGCGTTTTATACATGAAAAGGCGGTTCAAGAGCTTATAGAGATCGGCAAAGATGAACAAAAACTTTTAAAGGGACATCTTACAAAGAGATTGGAACTTCCCATCCCAACAGGAATTCTGTGCCTGGATTTGGGAGGTGGAATCTCTAGTGATGCGCCTGAAGACTATTGCGAGTTCAAACATGTTCGTTCCATTCCTTTTAAGGCCCTGCTTCATGGTATGCTCACGCCTGGAGTATGGCATACAGAAATTATGGATGTCAGCTTCAGAGATATGGTAACGAGTATGATAAATGCTCCTATGGATGCACTGGATGGGCAATATTCAGGCCATAACATTGCAATAATAACAAGGGAGTATGTAAATCTCAGTTTGAGATTCGGTTACCATTTCAATATCGTAGATGCCTATTGCAGCGATTATCCCAGGGACAATCATATTTACTTCAGATTCCTTGGAGGAGCCACTGATATTACAAAGCGGTCAAGAAGGGCTAGGCTGATAGCTGAAATACTCATGGCTTATGATATGAACGTAAAGACAAAGGGCGATGTAGTTACAGCTAGAATGGGTAATATGCCAAGGCAAGAAATGGAAAGGATTTTGGAAATACTTGGCCGGTTGATAGGCTTCACCAGGCAGTTGGATGTTCATATGGAAAGTGACTCTTCGATACAGCGATACCTTGATGCCTTTTTGCGTGGAGATTATGAAGTTGCACGTATGTAACTGTAACTAAATGATATTTCTTCCATCTGAAAGCGTAACTAAATGAAAAAGGGCTGCCTTAGAATCCTTTTTTAAGCAGCCCTAATAGAATAGATAGTTACGACAATTTGGCTGATGTCGTTTTATCTCATAAATGGCAGCAGCTTTGTGTACTTCATGAAGACAATGACAAGTGCCAGTGCCAACATTCTTTTAAGAAAGATTTCTGGAAGTTTTTTCTGTATCCTTGGACCTACCATACCACCACCAATGGCGCCTCCAGCGATACAGGCAGCCATTATCCAATCGGGTTGGTAGCCCATGAGTATATACTTGGCAATGCCTCCAAGAGAGGTTGAGAAGGCACCTGCAAGGGCTATTGGCACGGCAAGATACATTGGATAACCCATAAAGGTTGTCATAAATGGCATAAACATAAAGCCTCCGCCAACTCCAAAGGATGATGCAATCATTCCCATCACAATACCGCCAATCAGCATGGTTAAAGGCTTTGCAACAAATGTCTCTCCCCAAAATCTCATGTCGAACTTGATAAAGTTAAACTTATCAAATTCCACTTTACCAAGCTCAGCAGCCTTACCAGTCTTCTTTGCCTCTTCAACTGCCTTGTTGAATTTTTGAACTATGGCCTTGAGTGCCTTATTCTTTTCAATGGTGCTTGGTAAGGATTCATGAAAGAGTTTGAAGCCTATCAGTAAACAGATAATACCTAGATAGAACTTATAGGCCTTTAGTGGCAGATACTTTGCTGAAAACGTAGGACCTATGAAAAATGCTCCTATCAGGATTCCAAGTGCAAAGAATAGTGCCACAGGCCATGCAAAGCGCTTACTCTTGTAGTAGTTGATCAGGCCTGTTAATGGAGAAACAAGTGTCAGAAATAGGTTTGTAGGCTTGATCGTGTTGGCTGCATTGATACCAATTGGCCCCTTTGTTCCAATAACGGTTATCTGGTAGGCAGCAGTGAATAGGCCACCAGCAGCACCCATGATGACAAAGAGAACACCAATAATAAAGGCTCCCAAAAGTACAACAAGAGGATTCATGTAACAACAAGCAGTCTTGAAATAGAAGGTAGAAGGAATGATTGTAAAGGTGTTCACCTTCTGTCCATTTATCCATACTGCCATCTTGGTATGTGGTGCCAGGTTTTTGTAAGGAGTCATGGTCATTTCAAACTCACCAGTCTCCTTGTTTAACTTAAGGACGACTCCTTTGTTCCAATCCTCTTTTTGGGTCTCGTAATCTGTTAGGATCATCCTGGCATTTCCACCGCCAATGGGTCTTTCCTTTGAAACGGTGTTTATTCCAAATTTCTTTTCATGGGTAAAGATAAGGAATTTCCACTGCTTATCAGTGTTAACAGGACCTAACTGAGATTTCACATCCTCAGGTATTTCTGTCCACGCCTTTATTTTGTTGACGCGCACCATAAATTTGAAAGGTGGGAAGGCAAAGGGCCCTGTGGTTTGGCCCATGGCTACACTCTTTGGAGTAGCCAGATTTTCTGGCTTGTTAGTTATGACATAGTAGGTAGTTGGAATTGCAGTATCACCAAATTTTTTGGTGAGCTTTTTTCTCTCCTTTGCGCCTGGGGCATCTGCAGGTTTGAACAGTTTATCCGTACAGACAACTATATAGATGTCCTTACCAGGGTCTATTTTGCCTTTTACTGTAATAGGGCTTCCTGCCTTAACATTCTCTGAAGCCAGTTGGGCATCAATAGCCCATGCCTGAACGCTAAAACAAAGAACGGCAACAAAGGCGAAAAAACTCCCTAAAAGATTCTTCATCCTCATATACTCCTCCTCCATTAATTGTGTTTAGTTTTTGTAACTACTGTAACCTACGTTGTATCCGTTTGAATTGGATTGAACTACGGGCCAGCTATGTTCACTGCCCCACTTGAGTTTTTGCATTCCTTTTTCTTCTTTCTCTTCTGTTTCCCCCTCCTTTCTGCTTTGTAATATGTTGTATGTCAGGCTATCCAAGAGGATAGTAAAGTCTACGTATTGGATGCTGACGTTCTTAGGAACCTTTATTCGGTTGGGTGAGAAGCTGAGAATGCCCTTTATGCCTGCTTTTACAAGCTGGTTTCCAACTTCTTGGCTTTGTTCAGAGGGCACTGCTATGACAGCAAGTTCTACCTCTTTTTCCTTGACTACTTCTGGCAGTTTACTAAGAGGCAAGACTTCCATATCTTTCTCAAAAGGCTTTCCAATATTTTTCTCATCGATATCGAACACTGCCTCAAAATGATAGCCCTGTTGGGCAAAGCCAGGATGCCTTAAAAGAGCCTTTGTAATAGGGCCTGCGCCTACAAGTATTACGTTCCTTTCCTTCATGACTCCAAGAATTGCCGATATGCTTTGAAGAAGTGTGCTTACACAGTAGCCCACTCCTCTGACGCCAAACCTTCCAAAGTAAGAAAGGTCTTTTCTAAGTTGGGCGGGGTTAACATTTGCTTGATTGGCTAAATCTTGAGATGAAACAACTTTTACACCGCGTGCCAGGAGCTTTTTTAGATAGCGCTGGTACACGGAGAGTCTAATGATAGTAGCTGCTGGAATTTTTGCTTTCGACTTCTTCACGAGTCTGTCCTCCTGTAACTTTTGTCGCTCAGTCCTAGAGCAACTGCCGTGCCTTAAAAGTTAAGAAATTATTAAGTTTTTTTGTGAGTAATTTTAGGCTGTTATGGTGTAGGCTCTATGTTGAGGTCTAAAAGTTAGAATCAAAATGCAGCTTTTCTATTGCAGGGTTATCCGGTGTAATCTCATGATTTTAAAGGAAAAATATGAAAAACAAATTTATAGAGGCCAAATGAGCAAACAAAAATTTTCAATTTTTCAACAGGTTATAAAAATGTTCTCATATGAAAAAAGAAAATAAGTCCTGTTTTGTGCGTGGATTAATACACAAAGAAGTGCAGCAAAAAAATTGCACCAAATTCAAAAAAGGATGCACTTGACAAGTTAATGAGGTAGCTAACCTTTTGATATTAAAGAGAAAGGAAAATATAAGGTTGTCGAAAGGTAAGGCGCTAAAGGTTATAAGCCTACCTTGCTTTACGGATACTTCCCGCCTATTGAGGGAGGTAATGAGTTTTTTAAGTTTTAATGAGGATTGTTAGAAAGATATAGATATCTTCTTAGTAAATATCTTCTTAGTAATTCTTTTTCATAAATTGTTCTAGCCTGTCGTAGGCTTCATTTAGGACCTGCTCATCAGGTAAAAATACGATTCGGAAGTGAGGTGTTTTGGGAAGACTTCCAAAACCGCTTCCATGCACCACTACGACCCCTGTTTCCCTTATAAGCTTTTTGACAAAATCTTGATCCTTTACATCAAGATTAATCCTTGGAAAGGCATAAAAGGCACCTTCTGGTTCCTGGCAAAAGATCCCAGGTATATTATTGAGCCTTTCAACTGTTAGATCGCGTCTGCTCCTAAGTTTTTGTCTTGTATCCTTTAGGTGGGATTGATTGCCATTTAATGCCACCGGAATGGCAAATTGTTTTGGATGGCTGGCACAGAGTCTGGCCCTGGCAAGTTTCCTCATTGCCTCTGTATAGTCTTCCACAAGCTCAGGTGCTCCGCTTACAATAGACCAACCTATCCTAAATCCCGGGGCTAAATAGCTCTTTGATAGGCCATTGAATGTGACCATGGGTAAATCATGATCTAGAGAGGCAATGCTTACGTGTTCTTTGCCATTGAGGATGAGCTTGTCATAGATTTCATCACTCATGATGAGAAGGTTATATTTTTTTGCAAGTTCAATAACCTGAAGAAGAGTCTCTTTGCTGTAAACTGCTCCTGTGGGATTGTTGGGATTTATCAGTACTATAGCCCTGGTTTTATCATCTATCTGGGATTCCATGTGGTCAATGTCTGGTTGCCATTCCTTTTCTTCATTGAGAAGATAAGGTCTGGCCTCTCCAATCAGTCGACTGAGTAGGGCATTATAAAGTGGATATCCGGGAGAGGGCACAAGTACATTCTCTCCCTTATTAACCAGGGCAGACAAGGCAAAGTCTATTGCTTCACTAGCTCCTGTGGTTATCAAGACTTCATGGGGTTTTATGCCCTTTCGTTGAGCCTCCTGTTTAATGGCTTCTATGGCTTCAGGCACGCCTTCAGAGGCGCTGTAGCATGTATGGTTTTGAAGCATTGCTTCATAGGTGGCATCCAAAAGGTGCCTAGGCGTATGGAAACCATACAGTACAGGATCTCCAATGTTGAGAAAGATCAGATCTCCTCCCTGCTCTTTACGTCTATTGGCTTCTTGGAGGATATCCCTGATGGCATATTCTATGTGTTCTGTTCTGTGAGAAGGCTCTATTTTCTTCAGCATTTTTATTTAACCACAATAAAATATAAATTGTTACCAAACGACCTATGTTTTCACCTATTTATTAAAGTTGTCAACTGCTTTTTTTTATATGGCATTTTCTAGAATGTTAATCACAGTAAATATTCAAATGGAAGACCACCGTGTAGGAAAGATGAGATCATGTCTAATATTTACTTCCTTATATCTTTAATCGAAACAATATCCTATTTTCTTGACTCGAGGCCAAGATTGTGTGAAGTTTTGTCAACGTATTAGACCGAGGTGTAAAATGGCAAAAAGATGGCCCCCCTGGCCCAGGGATGTTTTTCTGGCAGATTTTCACATACACTCACGCTACAGCAGGGCAACTAGTAAGGACATGGAACCCCTGGGTATTAACCGGATAGCCAAGTTAAAAGGTATTTCTGTGGTTGGAACCGGGGACTTTACCCATCCAGCCTATCTTAAAGAGTTGGAAGAAAAGCTAGAGCCCCTTGGTAATGGGCTTTTTGTATGCAGGGAAGATCCTGAGGGAACCAGGTTCATTCTGACAGCAGAGGTTTCCAACATTTTTACTTGGAAAGGAAAGGGAAGACGAATACATACGGTGCTTTTTGCCCCTGATTTCA
>JAMOUE010000014.1 GCA_027068235.1 Deltaproteobacteria bacterium
CTGATGGCGCAACATAGGGAGAACCTAAGGGCCAGCCACGCCACAGGTAAAGCCCTCCATTAAAAATCACTGTGGCATTAGATGACTGCTCACTGTCAACCCTTAACTTCGCTACCTGCCCAAAGCTACTGATCCAATCTGGTTCGCCTCTTTTATCATAATCAAAGATTGCAACAAAACAGTTGTTACCTTGTATCTCCAAAGAAACCCCTGTTCCACTTTTGTTTTTTACATACCACCAACCAGAATAGTAGTCATCATAAGCAAAAGAGTTGCTTACAATACAAAAAAGCAAAACTACTCCAAATAATTTGGCCAACTTTTTCATAATCATAATTATAGAGCCTCCAAATTGTGCCGACCCATGAGGTGTTATGGATGAAATTTAATATTATACAACAACAAACCCAAAAGAAACTTTTTAATAAATAACCTATTAATATTATTAACCAAAGAGATATTTTTCAAGAAAAATTTAAAACCCTACAAGTATTATTGAATTGCCTTTGCTTAACTAAACGCAATCAGATAAAGTCGTGAAAATTAAACTCAATCTGTTAATGATATTACTGGGAGCCTTTTCTAGATGATATGGGCTGTCATTGCGAAACAGCGCAGTTGCCATTGCGATCCCAAACTCTTCTGCTCTAATTTTTAGAAGAGATTGCCACGGCCTTTGTTTGACTTCGCAACAAGGATTGCTTCGTCTGTGCAGCATTTGCGCCTCCTCGCAATGACGGCAATCAACTTGTCATCTTTTTTCGCTCCCAGAGCAATATAAAACACAGTAAATATAAGGAGATTTTTGATAATGGGAAATGTAAATCCACCCTGGCTTCAGGATCTATTGGAACCAGAAAACTATCCTAACAATCCCAATGAGATAAAATTGATTCAAACCCATCTTTCATGGGTCTTTCTTGCTGGTGATCTTGTTTACAAGGTAAAAAAGCCTGTCGATTTTGGATTTTTAGACTTTACTACATTAGAAAAAAGAAGATTTTTTTGTAATGAGGAAATACGCCTGAACAAAAGGCTTTGTCCTGAAATATACCTTTCTGTTGTCCCTGTGACAAAAACAGCCAGTGGCTACCGATTTGAAGGCCAAGGAGATCCAGTTGAATGGGCAGTCAAGATGAAAAGGATGCCAGACGATGGCCTTATGTCTGCCCTTATTAATAGGGATGAAGTCACCAAAAAGGATATGGATGGTATCTGTGCATTGCTTTCTCCTTTTTATAAAGAGGCAAAGGCAGGAGAAGACAAGCTGCATCTTGGAAGTATAGATGTTGTGCGTGAAAATTGCGAAGAAAACTTCGAACAGACAAAAGATTTTGTGGGTAAGGCCTTTTCTAAGGAGATGTTCGATACAATAAAGGATTATACCCGCACTTTCCTTTCTAACAAAAAGACATTATTCGAAAAAAGGCAGAGAGACGGCCGGATAGTTGAGGGTCACGGCGATCTTTATTCAGCCAATATCTGTTTCGACAGGAAAAAAGACAAAATATACATATTTGACTGTATAGAATTCAACGAACGGTTCAGGTATGGAGATGTGGCCGTAGATGTAGCCTTCCTTGCAATGGATCTTGATTTTCTAGGTCTTTGTGATCTTTCAGCATACTTTATAAAAAACTTCAGCACTCAGACAAATGATGAGGAACTTTTTGAACTGCTGGATTTTTATAAATGTTATCGTGCCTACGTGAGGGCAAAGATAGGATGTTTTACCTGGGCATCTCCAGAGGTAGACCAGAAAACCAGAGACATGTCACTAGATATGGCCAAAAGGTACTTTCAGCTTGCCTTGAAATATGCGGGTGGCATTACCAAACGGCCAACCCTCTTCGTGTTTATGGGGCTTTCAGGTAGTGGAAAATCTACTGTTGCAAAGGCCTTTTCTGAAAAAATGGGAATTCCATGGTTCAACTCAGACCTTGTAAGAAAAGAGCATGTGACGGGCATATCTGCCACTGAAAAACACCTTGAGCCCTTTGGCCAAGGAATCTACAGTCCTGCCTTTACAGAAAAGACATACAGGGCCCTTTCAAGGCTTGCTGGACAAAGGTTGGTATTGGGTCAGGATGCAATAGTTGACGCCACGTACATAGACAAGGATAAAAGGAAGCAGTTGTCAGAGCTTGCAAGTGCCTGTGATGCCCGTCTTGTTTATATCCATTGCACGTGTCCAGATGAGATTGCCATAGAACGCATGACAAAACGCCTTAAAAGCGATAAAGCCATCTCAGATGGAAGAAAAGAGATTTTTGAGAAACAAAAAGCGATTTTTAACCCTCCATCACAAGAAGAGGCAAGCCTTGTGGTCAGGCTAGACACCGATGCTCCTGTGGAACAGATTCTTCAAAACCTGGAAGCCAAGGTCTTAAACGCTTAAATGGAATCTTCATGGCCAAACCATCATCTCAAACAGCTAAAAGATGATGGCCTTTTAAGATCATTAACGGGGCTTCGCCCATTAGAAGGCTGTTATGTGGAGATAGGTGGCAAGAGATTCATTGATTTTTCATCAAATGATTACCTTGGCCTAAGTAGTCACCCTGCCCTTAAAAGGGCTGCCATACAAGCAATAGAGCAGTACGGGCTTGGTGCCAGGGCATCTCGGCTCATGAGTGGAAATATCGAGCTTTACGATGCCCTTGAAAGTGCTGTAGCCAGGCTAAAGTCCTTTGAAGCATGCCTTGTGTTTGGTAGCGGCTATCTCTGCAACCTTGGTGTAATTAGCGCCATTGCCGGTCCAGGTGACTGTATTGTGATGGATAGACTGTGTCATGCAAGCATAGTTGACGGAGCCCTTCTTTCAAGGGCCAGGATAAAAAGATTTAACCACAACGACCTTGCACACCTGAATGACATCCTTACAAGATCACAATCATCCTATGAAAAGATAGTTATAATTGTTGAAAGTCTTTATTCTATGGATGGAGATATGGCCCCTCTTGATGAGCTCATAGACCTTGCCAAAAGATTTGATGCCATGCTTATGGTGGATGAGGCACACGCAATAGGGGTTTTTGGAAAAGATGGAGAAGGGTTGGTTGCAAGGGATGATGCCATAAAGCCTGATATAGTTATTGGAACCTTTGGAAAGGCACTTGGAGGATATGGGGCCTTTTGTTGCTGTAAAAAGGCCCTTAGAGATTTTCTAATAAATAGGGCAAGAGGCCTTATCTATTCTACTGGCCTGCCTCCTAGTGTGCTTGCGTCAAATATTGAGGCTGTAAATCTTTTACCAGATCTTACCAGCCAAAGGGATAGACTTTTAAAAACTAGTGCCGAACTTAGGCATTTTATAAAGAATGAACTAAAACTGATTAGCTGGGGAAATTCTCAAATTGTACCCCTTGTCCTTGGAGATGTGAATAAAACCCTTGCCCTTGAAAATCACCTCAAAAATAATGCAATCTTTGCAAAGGCAATAAGGCCGCCAACAGTACCTGAAGGAAGTGGAAGAATAAGATTCTCACTTTCCGCTTCCCATGACAGTCAAGTAATCTCTTATCTTAAAAAAACGCTCAGTTCCTTTTTTCAACACGATTCATCATGCTGAAATATATTGACAAAGGTACAGGAAGGACGTTGATACTTTTGCCTGGCTGGGGGTTTCATCCAGAGATCATAGACTTTAAAAGGCTGCACTATGACCTTTTGCTTCCCCAAAGGCCAATACTTATTGAAAATATCGACTTTTTAGTAGAAGAAATAAGATCCATTGGTATGGAAAAGACAAATATTCTAGGCTGGTCATTAGGGGCAAGGATTGCAATGGAAGCCGTTAATCACGTCCCTTCCATTTTTTCAAAGATGATTCTAGTATCACTTCCTGCGCCATTTGACGATACAACCATCAAATTCAAGTTGTCACAGATTGAAAAAGATCAAAAGAAGGCACTAAAGGGCTTTTACCTCACAGTTTTTCAAGATGACTTAAAAGCTTACAAGCTTTTTAAAAAAAGGGTTGAACACAAGTGTCTATCATTTTGGACAAAAGAAGAATTGGTTCAGGGTCTAAAAATCCTTGGCCAACCTTTGCCCAAAATATTGGACAAAAAAGAGCTGTTATTAATCCATGGAGAATATGATTCCCTTTGCCCTGTAAACAGACTTCCAAAGTTAAAAGACAGCAAAAAACAGAAAAAAATACTCTTATCCTGCGGACATATACCATTTGTGGAAGATGCTTTTTACAATGCAGTCAATACCTTCTAAAGGTTCGATTAAGCGTTCATTTTCACGTGCAAGTACCACTTATGACCTGTATAGCCGCATTCAGGAAGATGTGAATCTGCAACTTTTGAACCTGGTTCCAGAAGGCCATTTTCA
>JAMOUE010000015.1 GCA_027068235.1 Deltaproteobacteria bacterium
GATAGAATGAAGAACTGTTGCGTGGTCTCTGTTAAACTGCTTCCCAATGTTTTGAAGTGAGGCATCGGTGTATTTTCTTGCAAAATACATGGCTATCTGCCTTGGCAGGGCGATTTCTTTTTTCCTCGATCTCGATCTTATCTGTTCTGGCTTAAGGCTGAAGTGCCCACAAATAAGGTCTGTAATCTTTGCAACAGTAAGGGTATCAGGCTCACCTACTATTTCATGTATTATCTCCCTTGCAAGTGTGAGATCAATGGGCCTTTTTAACAGGGATGACTTTGTAATAAGCCCTATTACAGCACTTTCTATCCTGCGGATATCCCCTTTGAGATGTTGCGCCAGATACTCAATGGTCTCACTGTTGATCTCAACCCCCTGACTCTTGGCTTTTCGTGCTACAATCTTTTTTCTCGTTTCAAAGTCTGGTGGATTAATAGAAGTTATTATACCACTTGCAAGACGAGAGCGAAGAACATCGCTCAGTTTTGGGATGGATCTAGGCAGTTGATTGCCAGTAAATATGACAATCTTGCCACTATCAATAAGCGGGTCCAAGGCCAGGGCCAGTTCGCTCTGGGTCCTTTCCCGTCCGGAAAGGCAGTGAACCTGCTCTATCAACAAACAGTCGCACTGGTTATAAAAGCGCTTTTTCAAGGCATCAAGTGTATTATTTTTGATGGCAGAAACAACCTGTTGCGTAAAATCATTTGCCGTGATGTAACAAAGCCTGGCATCAGGCCTTCTTTCCAAGATTTTATGTCCAACAGCCTGCGTAAGATGACTCTTACCAAGGCCTGATGAGGCATGAAGAAATATGGTGCGCGCAGAGATGTCACTCTCATTTGCAGCTTCCCAACAGGCTGCATGGGCATATTGGTTACATTCACCAACTACAAACTCGTCAAAGGTAAATCTTTCACAAAGATTCGGACGAGGAATCTCTGTAGGCGAAAATTTGGGCAAATGTAGCTGCCGTCTTGCAGATTCCTTGATTTTTTCAACTGCCTCAAGCCTTATCTGTACATCTATGCCCAGTTGAAGGAGATCTTCTTTTATGTATGGGAAGTAGTGTTCCTGCACCCATGAGGCAAAAAACTGATTTGGGCACTTAAGAACCAAGGTGTTATCCTCCACCCTGTCAAATTTAAGTGGCTCGATCCAGAGTCTATAGCTCCCCTCAGACACCTTTTTACGGAGTCTGCTTTTTATTGTCTCCCACAACTCCCTCATAACCTCAACTCCGATCGATAAAATTAGTAAAAATCTTAAAACAAGAAAAAAGCGCAACTTAAAACCTAGGCCATTACTAACAAAAAAACCGTGGAAAATGTTTCTATTTGATAGTGTGAAGAAATTTTGCGCTCTTGACTTATATTCAGTTTTACTGTGGTACTCTGTGAATGTCAAAGCAGATTATTGTGAAATATGAGGGGAGACAAAATTATTTTTCAACAGCACCTTATCATCTCAAAATTTCGTAAGAATTGAGGGGCACAAACATAAGTCACTGTGAATGTTAGATTTTTTAGCTTGTAATTTTTATTTTTGATTTCAATAGGTTATAGATACCAACAACTTTTTCAACAACTTTAGAAAAACCTAAAAAGCTCTAATAATCTCCTAAAATCTCCAATTTTCATTTTTGGATCACAGGCAAAACAGTGACAAAAATTGGCTATCTTCTTCCCAGCACCACATTTTGTCTTTTAAGGCGTCCGTCCCTATAAAAGGATATCAAGACCTGTGTGCCAGGCCCTTTCTCGTTCAAGACCTCAAAGAGTTTCTGATCGGAGTCGATAGGTATTCTGTCTATGGCTACAATCAAATCTCCACCCATTGGATAGAGCCTATTGCCTAGACGCAGCTTTTTTGAACACCCTCGTAATCCAGCCCTATGCGCAGGGCTACCTTCTGCCACCTTGACCACTAGGGCCCCCTTTTCTGCTGGAAGATTAAGAAGTCTTGACAGTACCTTATCGATTGTTACAACCTCAGCTCCCAAATAGGCCCTGGTTACAGAACCTGTTTCTATTATACTTTGGGCAATCCATTTCACCAAGGAAACAGGCATTATATACCCAACATTTGGAGGGGGCTCTTCTGCCACTGAAACTGCCATACCTATACACTGTCCCTTACTATTAAAGGCTGGGGCCCCATCTACCCCCCTGTGCACAAAAACCGTTGTCTGAATAAGCTTTTCAATTGATCTATTTTTTAAACCTATAGGAACAGACGTAGTAGAAACAAACCCTTTGACAGCCGTTTGAGAGCCATCAGGGTTAACACCTATCACATATATTGACTCTCCAAGACCTGGACGCTTTCTTGTCATTGTTACTGGTTGGAGAGAGGCCAAAACCTTCTCAGGAGCCTTTATTTGGAGCACACCAATACCTGTTACATAATCGCTTCCAATTAGTACAGCAGGCCAATAGCCCTTTGACTGAATAGAGCACTCTATGGAATGTTTATCAGAAATGGAAGACATAAGCACCAATACGTGTCCTGCCTTATCAAACACAAATCCTGGGCCCAATCCCTTATGAACAACAGGATGCATTACGTCATCTGGCTGTAAAGAAGTACTCGATACAAATACAACGCTATTTTTCATACTAGAAGGAGTAAGTGCCCACCCTAGCCCATATATTTGGTTACAAAAAATCAGAAGAAAAAGAACAAGCAACCTTTTCATAATCCTGCTTTTCATTTCGCTCCTCACCTGGAAATAAGTACCGCTGCTACAAGTGCAGCCAGTGCCAACCTGTAAATTACAAAGGGTGTAAAATTATGCCTTTTGAGATAATTCATTAGAAATGCGATTACAAGATAGCCAGATATTGCCGAAGCGGCAAAACCCCATAAATAGTTGATATTCATGATTGAAACACCATGCTTCAAAAGCTTGATTGTCTCATACAGGCCAGCACCCCCGATTATTGGTGCAGAAAGAAGAAATGAGAAACGTGCAGCCGCCTCCCTGGTAAAGCCTAGAAAAAGTCCACACGTCATTGTTATTCCGCTTCTTGATACACCAGGTACAATGGCAAGGGCCTGAGAAAGGCCTACGAGAAAAGCATGCTTAAGGCCAAACTTGTTAAAATCCATTTCGTGTTTGGCTAGCCTATCGGCAACAAATAAAAGTCCGGCAACGCCTGCAAGGGTACAGACAACCACCCAGGGAGACCTAAAATATGTTGATGCAGCATGTTCCAAAAGAAAGCCAGCCAGCGCACCTGGAATTGTACCAATGAGCAGTAAAAATAATAGCCGCCTGGAATTTGGATCTTTACTTTTGCCAGTAAAAGACTTGGCCATTAAAAGCCAGTCCTTATAAAAATATGTCATTACGGCAACCAAAGTCCCCATGTGTAAGATTACGTCAAAGGCAAGTCCGGCATCTTTTAGATCAAGAAAATATTCAGCAAGTACCAAGTGTCCTGAGCTTGATACTGGAAGGAACTCTGTAACTCCTTGTAAAATCCCAAGAAAAATGGCTTCAAAAATATTCATTTTAATACAGCTCCCTTGGACGCATGCTATTTTGCAAGTATAGTAACAAAAGTACCTTGGTAGATTTGAACTTTGGCGATTGCTTCACCGTGTTTGTAATAACAAGAGAAACATCATTTCTTTTTCTATTCTCGTTAGTAAAAACTTCAGCCCAAATTTGCTGTTGGAGAGGATAATTCAGAAGGTTAGATGAGACAATCAAATTTCTGGAAAATCACTGGCATTGGCAATCTTTTCATGGTTGGCATTTCAGGAACAAGTTTAGATCAAAATACCCTTAGCCTAATCAAGGATTTTGGTATTTCAAAATTCATTCTTTTTTCTAGGAATACTAAAAAAGGCCCAAAGACACTCAAACAACTATGCAAAGATTTAAAGGAAGCCTGTAGGCAGGAAGGACTCACCCCCCTAATAGCCATAGATCAAGAAGGAGGACCAGTCAGAAGACTGACTCCGCCACTATATCCTGATATGCCCTCTCCACAAGAGGTAATTACGAGTAACCAGCCAGAGATCGAGATGGAAAGGCTTGCACAGTTGAGTGTAGCTATCTTGAAACCATTTGGAATAGACATCAACCTAGCACCTGTATTGGACTTGTGCCTGGAGGGAGAAAAACATGTTTTAGAGGGCAGATGTTTTGGGAGTGATCCGGAAAAGGTCTCAACTCTTGGAGCAATTTACATTGAACAGATTGAACGCCTTGGCATAATGGCCACAGCCAAGCACTTTCCAGGAATAGGCAGGGTCCAACTCGACCCGCACCATCATTTGCCAATTGTATCTGCCAATGAGGAAGAACTTTTTAGGGAAATGAGG
>JAMOUE010000016.1 GCA_027068235.1 Deltaproteobacteria bacterium
GGCATGTGGGCAAAGGTTGGCAAAGGGGCATCCAATGCCTTATAAATCAATATCTGCCTTGGGGTGTTAGCCAAGCCATCTTGGCCTCGTATTACATGGGTAATACGATCACGAATGTCATCTACAGCATTGCATAATAGATATAATGGCGCACCATTGGAGCGCACTATAACAAAGTCTTCTATGTCAGAAAGCTGCTTTTCCATTTTGCCATAAACCGCATCTTCAAAGGAGATTGTGCCCTGCTCTGGCACTTTAAAGCGGATAACATAGGGCAAGCCCTGAGCTTCCTTTTCTGCTATCTCTTCTGGAGTAAGATTGCGGCACTTACGATCATATTTAAAGGGCTTTTTAGCCTTTTTCGCCTCTTCCCGTTTGGCATCAAGCTCCTCTTTTGTGCAAAAACATTTATAGGCATACCCCTTTTCCAAAAGCTGCTTGGCTGCCTCTTTATGATCGTCAGAAAATTGGGATTGGTAATAAGGGCCTTCGTCCCAATCTAGGCCAAGCCACTCCATTCCTTCAATAATGCCTTGGATAGATTCTTCAGTAGAGCGCTCACGATCGGTGTCTTCAATTCTTAAAATAAAGGTTCCATTATGCTTTCTGGCAAACAGCCAATTAAAAATGGCGGTTCTAGCACCGCCTATATGCAAATATCCTGTAGGGCTAGGTGCAAAACGCACCCTCACCTCTTTTTTATCCTTCATATATGTGTCTCCAAAAACTAATCGTCTCTCTCCCCAGCTATAAATTGGGAAACCATATGGTAGGCCTCATCGTCTGTGTATTGTATGGGGGGATGTTTCATTAAATAGGCAGATGTGGAATATAGCGGGCCGCCATGTCCTCTATCTAAGGCAAGTTTACAACATCTTATGGCATCTATAGCCACCCCTGCAGAGTTTGGAGAGTCTTCCACAGAAAGCCTCAATTCTAAATTCATGGGCACATCGCCAAAAAGCTTTCCTTCCATTCGGATAAAGCAGACCTTGTTGTCATTTTGCCAAGGCACATAATCGCTAGGCCCTACGTGGATGTTTTCA
>JAMOUE010000017.1 GCA_027068235.1 Deltaproteobacteria bacterium
AGAGGTCGATAGTCAGGATAATTCCTACTGGTTCAGAGCTTGTGGATATGGAGAAGCTTGAGAAGGATGGCCTTGAACCTGGCCAGATACCAGAATCCAATTCGGCAGTGCTGGCAGCCCTGGCCAGCTCTTGTGGTGCCGTATGTCAGGTAAGTGAAATAGTTGATGATAGGCCGGAAGATATAGAAAAGGCCATAAAGAGTGCATGCGAATCAGATGCCCACGTAGTGCTAGTAAATGCGGGTTCATCTGCTGGTTCTGCTGATTATACGGTTTCTATACTTGAAAGGCTTGGCGATGTCCTGGTTCATGGCATAACCATAATGCCTGGCAAGCCAACAATTATAGGTATGATTCATGGCAAGCCAGTTATTGGCATTCCCGGTTATCCAGTTTCTGCCATTATTGCATTTGAACAGATAGTTGCTCCACTCCTCCACAGGCTTCAAGGCAAGGAGATGCCTGCGCCTCCAAGGGTTGAGGCCATCTTGTCAAAGTCTCTGCCATCAAGGGCCGGTATAGAGGAGTTTAGGCGCGTCATTGCAGGTAAGGTGGGTAATCATGTTGTGGCAAGCCCGATAAAAAAGGGGGCTGGTTCTATCACTACAATCACAAGGGCAAATGCCATTTTGAGGATTCCTTTGGAATCAGAGGGAATAGAGGAAGGTGCAAAGGTAAAACTGGATCTTATAAGACCCTGGCAGGGCCTTGATAAGACCCTAATATGTATTGGCAGCCACGATTTGTCTTTGGATATCATATCGGATCTATTGAAGAAGAGATCTCCTGCCGTAGAAATGGCATCTACTCATGTTGGAAGCCTTGGCGGTATTCATGCTGTTGCACGAGGGCTTTGCCATGTTGGAGGCACACATCTTTTGAACCCTGATGATGGAAGTTACAATGTGAGCTATGTCCAAAAATACGTGAAGAGGCCTGCCATCTTGGTAAATCTGGTTTATAGACAGCAAGGTCTCATAGTGCCAAAAGGCAACCCAAAGGGGATAAAGTCTATAAAAGACCTGGTGCGTGAAGACATCACCTTTGTAAATAGACAGCTAGGCTCTGGAACCAGAGTCCTTTTAGATTTCGAGCTTTCCAAATTGGGGCTTAAGCCAAACAGATTAAAGGGTTACGAGAATGAGGAATACACCCACATGGCAGTTGCAGTTAGTGTTTTAAGTGGAAAGGCAGATGCCGGGCTTGGAATACTTTCTGCCGCTAAGGCCCTTAACCTTGATTTTATCCCAGTAGTTGAGGAAAGATATGACCTTCTTCTTTTAAGAGAACTCACTGATCATCCCTCAGTGGCAATGCTTCTTGAATGCATAACAGGGAAAGAGTTTAAAAGGGCAGTCGAGGCCCTTGGAGGATACGATACCAGGGATACCGGAAAGGTGATGTTTGAGCATAATGGGCAGGAGTGAAGGTGTGAGGCCACCAATCAATCTTGACAAACAGTGTGGATTGATAGTTGTTGATATGCAGGAAGATTTCATGGATGGCGGTCCTTTAGGCATACCTGGGGCAAGAGATCTTATAGAGCCAATTAACCGTGTTGTAAGTCTATTTGATAAAAAGGGGCTTGCTATATTTTTTACTAGGGACTGGCATCCAAGTAACCACTGTTCCTTCAAAGATTATGGAGGAAAGTGGCCTGTCCACTGTGTAAGTGATACAAAAGGTGCTTCCTTTGCCTCTGGTTTGCTTCTTCCCCAAAGATACCAAGTCATATCAAAGGCAACTGATGCAGCAGAGGATGCCTATTCGGGCTTTAAGGGTACAGACCTTGGCAAATTAATCTCAAATATGGATGTTAAGAAGGTCTTTCTCGTAGGAGTGGCAACAGAGTACTGCGTTTTTGAAACTGCGCTTGATGCCATTGGTCTTGGCCTTGAAACATTCATTATTGGAGACTGCATTTCTGGCGTTGAAGAAGGCAAGGCTCAAGAGGCCCTGCACTCTTTGGAGGAGGCAGGGGCGTTTATTATCAAAAGCTCTGATATTAAGTGAGGTCCTCTCTGTGACTTGTTCGTTGCTACTAGATTATTATCAGCTTTCAATGGTTGAGGTGTATCTCAAACGAGGCCTGAACTCCAGGGCAAGTTTTGAGTTCTTTGTAAGAAGACTTCCTGAAAAACGTAATTTCTTAATAGCTGCCGGCCTTGAGCAGGTACTCGACTATCTTGAAGGGCTTAGTTTTTCAAAAGAAGAACTTGAGTTTCTTGAAGAACAGGGATTTAGTGGCGAACTTCTCGACTATCTTTCAAACTTTTCATTTTCTGGGGATGTATGGGCCATGGCCGAAGGGACCCCTTTTTTTGCCAATGAGCCCATATTGAGAGTAGAGGCGCCGCTTCCCCAGGCCCAGCTCGTTGAAACCAGGATTATCAATATTTTGCATTTTCAAACCCTTATTGCCAGTAAGGCTGCACGAGTTGCCATTGCCGCTGGAGATAGGCCCGTGATTGATTTTGGTTTAAGGCGCAGCCATGAAGCACATGCCGGGCTTTATGCTGCAAGGGCATGTTACATCGGGGGATTTAGCAGCACTGCAACAGTAGAGGCAGGAAGACTTTTTGGCATTCCAGTTACAGGCACTATGGCACATTCTTATATCCTGGCCCATGAATCTGAGGAACAGGCCTTTAGAAACTTTATTGAGGTTCACCCAAAAGGGCCTATACTTCTCATAGATACTTTTGATGTAGAAAAGGCCGCAAGGCTTGTGACAAAATTGTTTCATGAATACGCATCTAAAGGCATAAACATACGGGGTGTACGGATAGACAGTGGAGATCTTCTTGCGCTATCAAAAGACGTTAGAGCCATATTGGATGAAAAGGGCTGCAAAGAGATGAAGATTTTTGTCTCAGGAGGTCTTGATGAGACGCGCATAGAAGAATTGGTGGGTGCTGGTGCTCCAATTGATGGATTTGGTGTCGGAACCTTAGTTGATACATCGGCAGATGCCCCTTTTTTAGACTGTGCCTACAAGATGGTGGAATACAATGGATTTCCACGTATGAAATTTTCCAAGGGTAAGGTGACCCTTCCTTTTAGAAAACAAGTGTTTAGAAATCTTGATGAAAAAGGCTGTTTAAAGGAAGATGTTATTGGAGTTATGGAAAAGGAGCTTCCTGGAATCCCTCTTCTTGTGAAAGTCATGGAAGATGGGCGCATAATAAGAAGAGAAACCCTTACAAATATGCGAAACAGGCTATTAGAAGGCCTTGCATCCTTGCCCACCGATTTTAAAAGACTTGACTCCAAAGCAACCCACCAGCCAATGTTGGCAGAATTCTTGAATGCCTTTCTTTCTAAGAATTCATGAATAAAGCTTAACTCAAGTATTATGACCTATTTTAGTAAGAATTTGTGATAATTTTTGATCTGGTCTAATTTTGTTTGTTGTAGTATTATTTTGTTTAGAAATAGTTTGTGCAAGTATTTTGGTCGTTTTATAGGTTTCTGTTAAAAAATTTAAAAAAACACCATTTGATTTTTAGGAGATGTATGAGGCGCTTTTTTCTTTTATGTCCAAAACTCAATAAAAAATACAAAAGGAGGCAGTAGATGAACAAACTATGCGGGTTTGGGAGTAAAGTGTTTTTTGTATGTTTTTTGCTTTTCTATGGAGCAGCCATATCTTATGGGGCATCTCCTGGGGAGAGGAAAGGAGATACTATTAATGTTGATTTTCCTCGTTTACTAGGGCCAGCTGTTCACACCCTACCTGCCGAGGACATTACCCAGACGAGCGTAAAACTAAAGGGGAATGTCAATCCCAATGGTGAGGCTACCACCTATCATTTTGAATGGGGAACTTCTACCAGTTATGGCAATGTGACTACTGACAGGGATGCAGGTTCTGGCAATGAAACCGTTACAGTAGAAGAGACCATCGCCAATTTGACACCTGGAACTACCTATCACTTCCGCATTGTGGCCAAAAACGCCATAAGCACAGCCGTAGGTAATGATGTGATATTTACAACACAGGCCATTACCGATCCCATGGAAGAAACCAAAGAACATTTCACAGGATGGTGGTACGATCCTAATCAGCCAGGAACGGGTATGGCCATTGAGATACAGGATAACAACAAACTTTTCATGGCATGGTTCGTATACGATGAAAACGGTAATACCATCTGGTATGCTTCTGGAGGTCCTCTTGCAAATGATACCACCTACGTTGGTGAACTTTGGAAGTTTACAGGCTGGGCATGGGGTGCAGAGGAGTATTCACCTCCCACAAGCGAGACAGTAGGAAGCGTTACCTTGGTCTTTAACAAGGGTAGCGATGATGTGGTCGATTTC
>JAMOUE010000018.1 GCA_027068235.1 Deltaproteobacteria bacterium
GCTGGCAGTGCTTATGAAACTGATAAGGAAGCCGGAATTACCCATTTAATCGAACATATGATTTTTAAAGGCACTGAAAAACGGGGACCGGGAGAGATAGCAAGGGAGATAGAGACTATCGGCGGCTCTATCAATGCTTACACTTCCTTAGATTACACTGTTTATCACTGTATAGTGCCTAAAGAATTTACTGAACAGGCCTTAGATATTCTATCTGATGCCATCTTTCATTCTACTTTTGATCCTGTAGAGCTTGAAAAGGAAAAAAAGGTTGTGCTTGAAGAGATGAGAATGCGAGATGACCGTCCGGGCTCTAGGCTTTATAAGCTCATGATGGAAATATCTTATACAGTGCATCCATATAAAAGGCCAATTATTGGTTTTCCTGAGACTGTAAGCTCTTTTACCCGGGACGATATTAAACGATACATGGAAAGGCGATATAATCCCGCCTTTATGTCTCTTATAGTGGTTGGGGATATTGAGCCTGAAGATGTGATGAAAAAGGCTGAACATTTTTTTGGTGTTGAAAAACCTCGCCCCCTTGATAATACAACTTTTCCTACAGAGCCTCCTCAAGATTTTCCACGGGTCAAAAGCGATAATATGGAGATACAGGAAGGCTATCTTGGCATTGCATTTAGCGGGATACCTAATTGGGATTCGCCAGATGCTCCAGTGCTAGATGTGCTTGCCAGCCTGCTTGGTCAAGGCAACAGCTCACGGCTTAATCTGAAGTTAAAGGAACGGCTTCAACTGGTTCATGCTATTAGCGCTTCAGCCTTTACCCCCAAGGGCCCTGGTCTTTTTGAGATCACTGCCACCTTGGAGCCAGCCAATATAGAAAAGACGGTAGCCTCTATTCTGGAAGAGATATATAAGCTTGCTGCTACACCTCCTGATCTTGATGAACTTGAAAAGGCAAAGACTATGGTGGAAACAGACTTTGTTTATGCTCAGGAAGAGATGGAGGGCATGGCGAGAACATTGGGTGTGTTTCAAACCTTATCAGGAGATCCCCTAAAGGAAGAAATTTATCTTCAG
>JAMOUE010000019.1 GCA_027068235.1 Deltaproteobacteria bacterium
TATGTTCCAGATAGGAACAAGAAATGCTCAGAATTTTGAGCTCTTGAAGGCCGTGGGTTCCCAAGACATCCATCCAGTTCTCTATAAAAGGGGCATGGGACTTACCCTTGAAGAGTCACTGAACGCCTGTGAATACATTGCCAGTGAAGGCAACCGCAACATTGTTTTCTGTTTGCGTGGAGTAAAAACCAGGCTTGGAGATCCACACCGTAATATGGTTGATTTTGCCCATGTGCCTGTGGTCAAACGCCTTACCAGGCTGCCTGTGTGTATTGATCCAACCCACTCAGTTGGCTCTAAAGACTTGGCCCCAGATGGAATTTATGAAATCTTTCATGCTGCTTCGCAAGGGGTTGTTGCTGGTGCAAACATGATCCTGGTGGAATTTCATCCTAGACCTGAAGAGGCATTGTGTGATGGACCTCAGGCCCTTACCATGCAGGACATGGATCACTTTATCCAAGACATGGCCATTTCCAGAAAGGCCTATAAAGAACGAAGAGATCTTGCCTCAAGAATGAGCCTTAAAAAAATGCAATCTTAAACAGAAAGGAACTATATGAAAATCCATTATATCCAACACGTACCCTTTGAAACTCCTCAAGCCATTAAAAAATGGGCAGATGATAGGGGTCATGACCTTACTGGCACCCATCTGTTCAACCAAGAAGCCTTTCCTTCTTTGGATCAGTTTGACTGGCTGTTTGTACTTGGAGGACCTATGGGAGTCCATGATGAGGAGGAATACCAGTGGTTGAAGCCTGAAAAGGAGTTTATCAAAAAGGCCATTGATGCCAACAAAGTTGTGGTAGGCATATGCTTAGGTGCTCAGCTCATAGCTGATGTGCTTGGGGCTGTTGTACATAAACACCACATGAAGGAAATAGGCTGGTTCCCTGTTTCCCTTACTCCCCTTGGCTGGGATTCTCCGATTTTCAGCAAGCTTCCTGCCACTTTTGAAGCTTTCCACTGGCATGGAGACACCTTCCGTATTCCCAAAGGCGCTTTACACATTGCTTCATCTGAATGCTGTCCTAACCAGGCCTTTATTTATGGAGACAGGGTAATCGGGCTCCAATTCCATATTGAGACCATGCCTGAGGGTGTAAAGGCCTTGATGGAAAAATGTGCCCATGAATTTAAGGAAGAAAGTGAATATATCCAAGAACCAGACAAAGTCTTGGAACAAATAGATAAGTGTGCAAAGCTGAATGAGACTCTTTTTTTGCTTTTGGACAGCATCAAAGAGGCTGTTAAGGAATAAGCAAGTGTCTCAAGCTGCTATAGTTCCAATGCAGGAACTAAAAGTTTGAGATGGTATCCTTAGTTGTTTGGTCCTGGCCCTTAGATGACTGCAATTCGTTAGTGATTCCATAAAAGGAAATTATCAGGTGCACAATATGTCACTTGGTCACAATTTATGATGATGTTTATCGCCCAAATCACTGACAGTAAATTATTCTCCTGTCCTTCCGTATTCTGAATTGTACAGGCGTTGTAAGGCTGCTTGTGATTTTTGCCTGTAGCTACTGGTAGCAATTTCTAGCAGATTCTTGGTGAAGCGAGTTATAGTAGAAAATGTTGAAATGTCAGGTGGAGCTGAAAAATTATTCGCCTGTACCCGATTTTTTGTCCCCAATTTCTTTGAATACAAAATATAACTTAGTTTATTTCAAGTTTTTAAAAATTGTTTATTAAAACATATTGTATATTTTGAAAAAATCATTAAAGTAAAGAATAGGTAAAGGAATATAAAATGAAAGGAGGTGAAAAATTATTTAGTCGTTGCGGGATCAAGGTTATTCATATTTGTCCAGCCTCACTATTAATGAAAGGAGGAAGGAGATGAAAATTAGCCCTTTATTATCCGTTCTAATCATAGTTTGTGTCTTAGTATCCATCTCAACTCCATTAGAGCTGACGATGATGCAATGATGGATGTTGATGATTCCAAGGCAGCTACAGTTGGAACATGGCATAATTCAACCTTTTTACCATGTGCTGTAGGAGGAGCTTATAAATACACCTGGGGCTCATCTGGTGGGCAACGGGTAACATTTGAGACAGAACGAACTGCAGATATAACAGGCCAATATGCGGTATATGCGCGTTGGAGTTCTCATAGTAATCGCAATAACCAAGCTCGCTATAAAATTTATGACGGAACCACATTACGTGCCACTAGATTCGTAGATCAAAGAAGCGACGGGTGCAATTGGCGTTACTTGGCAACAGTTAAACTAACTTCAGGACACAAAGGGAAAGTCGTATTAGATCCTTATAATGCCTCATCCAACGAGGCCACCATAGCTGATGCTGTCAGATTTGTGAGAATCACAAAGGATGGATACGATATAGCTGATAATTCAATTTACGATTGGGATATAGCTGACGAACCAGGAATTGATTATGCAAGTAAAAGTTCCAAATCTGTTTCCACCATTTCCACCAACTGCAATAGCTTAACTAACCTTGCCACTATTGCTATAACCATTCCAACAACAGGTTATGTTTGGGTTTATGCAGACGGTATATATGTTCCATCTCAATCAAACAAATGGTTACGTATTGGGATAGATAATGCTTCAGGAGGTAACTCCTTTGATAGCCTAGCACCTTTCCTTGAATCGCCTAATAATTCAGTATATGCAAGAGAAAGGCGTTTTGCTGTAAATAAAGTTTACTATTTTGGCAGCAGTGGAAAAAAATACTTCTATCTTAAGGCTTGTAGGGAAAACGGGGCGGACGGTACGATAATGTGGGATGATTTTGTTACCATGTTTTTCCCAACTAGATATCATTAAAATTTAAAAATTTTAATGTCTTGTATGCCCCACATAAACCACGGCATCCACACTGTGGATGCCGTGCTCATCATCTGGGTGAATTGAGGTGACCATATGGCATATTCAAGATTTCCAGAATTTGTATTCAGGTTATGGATTATTATAATCATATCTCTAGTTTGTTTGCCTACTTCTTATAATTTTTTTGCAAAAGAACTCAATCAAAATAATAGTAGCAAAAAAATAAAAATTCACTATAATGATAACTTGTTAACGATTCAAGCGGATAAAGTACCTCTTGAAATCTTTTTAAAAACTGTTTCCGAAAAGACGGGTATCATATTCTCCTTAAAAAACCATGCCCTTAAAAAAGATTTAGTTACTATTCATTTTAAAAATATTCCTCTTTCCAGGGCTATTAAACGGATATTGGGTAACTATTCTTTTTCCGAAATACAAACAAAAGATCAAAGATGTCTTGTTACCATTTTAGATGCTAAAGGCAAAAAACATGAGTCGACTTCAATAAAACCTTCAAAAGCGATCACACGGCTCCTTTCAGGTGTTGTACAAAATAATGATCAAAACAAACATTTACAAAGTATAATCACAGACAAACCTCGTGAACTAAGTGAGGTAGACGACATTGAACCATGGCAATTTCTGGTCCCTGAAGAGATACCTTGTGAGTCCAACGAAGAACAAGACTGTAGCAAACCTCGAATACAATATGTGGTAGATAAAGAAGCCTATGAAAATGCCAGAATCAGGCGGGCAAAGACAATATTGAATAAAGGGCAGACATATATTTATCCATATATTGTTCAAGATTTAAGTGAAATGAAAGACAATCCTGAAGCCAAAAATATGTTGCTTCAGCTTGCTACCACAAGATCAAATGCAGTTACAAAAGATATCAGGCTACAGGCGGTGCAGGTGCTGTGGGGCTTAACTGGGGATAAAGAATTCCAGGATGATTCTATTAACAATACGTTGCAGAAACTAGCAAAGGATAAAGATCCTCAGATAAGTTCATTGGCGCAAAAGGCCCTGCGTGATATGGAAAAATTCAACACCAGAAAGGAATACATGGCTTTTATGAATGATTAAATCTGGGCATTCTTCGCTAAATTTCGGGGCAGATGTTTCTGCCCCATTTTTTTATATTATTCAGTACCTGGTTAGTTTTGGGGGACAGGCAAAAAACCTTGCAAATTCTTGGCGAAGCGAAGCGGCCGTAAGTTGTACTGCTTGAATCTGCTGAAAGCAGGCGAATTTTGCAACTTCCAGCGAAGCGAGCCTTAGAAGACGCAGAAATGCGATGTGGAGCCGGAAGGCAAAAACCAAATGTTACGCAGTCGCAAGACCTGAAACTTGCTCTCTATATTTGCGAGGTCTTACCTCCTTTTCTATTCTTTTCTCTAAATTGGCCTTAGCCACCTTCATATTGTACCGCACTTGCAAATTCAACCAAAATTCCGGCTCTATCCCAAAATATTTGCCAAGACGTAGCGCCGTGTCTGCTGTAA
>JAMOUE010000020.1 GCA_027068235.1 Deltaproteobacteria bacterium
TTTCCATCTGCTTGCGCCAGTGATACAGCAAATCCTTGTTGATACCAAGATGCTCTGCAACTTCTGAAACTGTTTTACCGTCTTCTTGGCACAGCTTTACAGCCTGCCTCTTGAACTCAGAATCATACTGCCTACGTTTCACAACTTTCATTACGATCCTCCCTCTACATGGTTATAACGTCTTATCTTGCTCTCTACAATTTCGGGGGAGGATCATAATCTTAATGACGTTGAACTGGAGGGCACAGGCGAGCAGTTAGACGTCCACTGCTGCCATTACTTCTTAGTCCCTGATTATTTCATTTAATCCATCTATAATTAACTCAAGTTCCTCAGGAGAAATAGTTGTAATTTTCTCTCTAATTCTTTTGACAGATAATGTTCGAATTTGACTTATCTTGACCCACGATTTCTTAGGAAGTTTTGTATCTGAAAGTTCAAAAGTTAAAGGAAACCCTGCTCTTTGAGGCTGACTTGTAATTGCCATGGCTATCACAGTACCAGATCTTTCATTAAAAATATCATGGCTCAAAATAAGAACAGGGCGAAAACCGCCCTGTTCACTTCCTATTACAGGATTTAAATCAGCCCAACAAATATCTCCCCTTAATATCTTGGCCATTCTTCTTGCTCCAATGAAAATCCCTCCTCTGCCATCTTTTCCTCAAATTCAGGGTCAAGTTTCGCACATTCCTTGGCCAAGCGAATCTTTTTTAAGCGTTCTAATTTTTCCTTAACAGCTTCTTGAATAGCTTTGCTTCTATTTGGAAATAAATTTGATTTCACCAGTAAATCAATTTCCTTAACTAGCTCATTATCAAGTGTAATTGCAATTTTTGAAACTGGCATTTTTATCACCTCTAAGTATGATAATATATCATACCGTATCTTGTTTCAAGAAAGAAAATACTAATGACAATGATATTCCCATTTATTTAAAGGCAACTTCACTGGCCCTGGCATCATTCATGATAATTCTTGGTTTGTTTCCACAAGGCCTTTTATGGTTTGTTAACTCTGCTTTAGGTGCCATTATTCTTTAGCCTTTAAATAAGCAAAAAATGGCTGTCCTTTATTAACCAGTAGGAACAAGTGCCCAAAAGGTGAATTGAAAAGTTTTCACTTCGGATTTTCGTCGTTTTTAGACAGGAATTTTACATTGGGAAGATTCTTCAGGTCGGCATCAGAAGTTATCAAAATACAGTCATGCATATCTGCTGTGGCAGCGACCATCGCGTCTGCCATTGCAATGCGGTGTTCCAGCGCTATGTCCGCAGCCTTTAGAGCAAGTGTATCATCAAGAGGAACGATCCTGGCGTTTTTGATATATCCTATAGCTAGAAACGCCTTTTCTTCCCCAGCCTCCCTCTTCAAAAATTTATATACTTCATAAAGGACTATGGAAGGGACTATCAGGTTATCAATGTCTTCCAGATAAGGCCGGTATGCATCGGATAGGGCACCATCGGTAAACCATTCGAGCCAGCCGCAGGAATCCACAACAACCATCAAAGTCTGTCCTCTTTTTCCCTGAAGCCCGTAAGATCAGCATCAGAGGCAATACCCCGGAGTTTATGAAGCGGAGTTTGGGGTATCAAAATGAGCATTCCATCTTTCTCAAGCACAGTGAGTTTCTGTTTTGGCTTTAGCCCTAGCCTTTCTCTCACAGGCTTGGGAATTACTACCTGATATTTGCTCGATATAGTAGTTTGCATTTTTTCTCCTTTTTGTTGATCGATAAATAAACCGTAAGAAAAATTTTCATGGATGTCAATATAGAAAAACGAAATAAATAAATGGGTGTCCTAGTTTTACTAGTTTTAGCTCTTAAACTTGCTGCAACAGCGTTACTTTTTAGGATTGTAAGCCTATTTGCAAATAGAGAGGTTATACCCTTTGTCAATGGATGTCCTTTATTATTATCCAGGGCCGATAATGGCAACATTTTACAGATTAAGGCCGGTTTTTCATAAAGAAATGGATATAGTTTTCAAGTAAGTCACCCTTTTTCCCGTTGATAGAAAAAAAGGCAGCTACTTATTCCATATCCACGCTTTCAAACAAAGTCCAGGAGGCCAGCTTAACATGGGCACTAATAATGTGGTTTTTCTTGAGGTATTAGAATGGTTTGATCAGTCCGGGAACGAAGTATGCCACAGGCTTCCCCAGCAAGGCTCAGGAGAATTCAAGCTTGGGGCCCAGGCTATAGTCAGACAGAATCAGGCAGCTGTTTTCTATTCCCAAGGTGTTGCCTGCGACGCCCTGGGGCCTGGCAGACACACCATATCAACCCATAACATTCCAATCCTCACCAAGCTTCTGTCCCTTCCCTGGGGCTTTACCAGTCCAATCAGGGCAGAAATATATTTTGTAAACTTAAAGGTTTTTACCAATCTGAAATGGGGAACCCGGGACCCTGTTGCCTTTCGGGACAAGGAGTTGGGGTTGGTTCGTCTGAGGGCACACGGAATATTCAACATCCAGATAAGCCAGCCGGTTCTTTTTGTTAACAGTCTAGTTGGCACTAAACCAACATACCTTGTTGAGGAACTGGAAGCGTATCTGAGTCAGGTAATCGTATCGAGACTTAACGACTTTCTTGGAGAAAATCTGGACTCCCTCCTGGATCTACCCAGTCAATACTCCGAATTTGCCCAGGGACTTTCAGACGATTTGTCAAAAGATTTTGCATCCTATGGCATCGCCCTCAAGGACCTCTATATCAACGCAATCACGCCACCAGCAGAAGTTCAGGCAGCAATAGATGACCGGACCCGCCTGGAGCTTCTTGGTGGAAACCTTCAGGACCTTGTGAAGATGAAGGCGGCAATGGCCCTTGAAAAGTCTGCCCAGGGCTCATCCATGGCAGAAGGCGGCATAGGCATGGGGCTTGGACTCATGATTCCCGGGCTCTTGGGCGGAATGGGACTCTATTCAGACCAGAATGTGCAAACCGGTGGCGATGCGGCTCGCAAAACCCAGAGGTGTCCTGAATGCGGATACGGGCTTGATCCCAACAGCCGCTTCTGCCCAAACTGCGGGCACCAGATCCTGGTTTTCAGAAGGTGTGCCAACTGCGGAAAAAACCTCACTCCCAAGGCAAAATTCTGCCCGAGCTGTGGCACCCCGGCAGGCAGCGACCTTCTTCCAAAGCTTTGTCCACATTGCGGCAAGGAGAATCTCCCAAAGGCTACTTTTTGCAATAATTGTGGGGAAAAACTGTAAGAATGACCAAGGAAAGGGCCAAAGGTTACTGCCCACAGTGCGGTGCTGAGGTTGACCTGGAAGTTGGCGACCCGCTTCTGCAGTGCGAGTTTTGTCGTACAAAACTTTACATGAAACCAAGGGACGGGGTCTTCAGTTATACCTTACCCCCTCTTTCAAGTTTCAAGGAGCTTGACTCTACCCTCTACCTGCCCTACTGGAGGGTAAAAGGCTTCCGTTTCAGCCTCACAAAAGAAGGTGCTATCAAAACCACTCACGTGGATTCCACCTTACCCGCAGCCAAGGAGCTGACCAGACTGCCTCCCCTTGGCCTTGCAGCACGAGTGGCTTCAATGCATTTAAACACAGGCAGGGTTCCTGGTCTTGAATCCATGATACCGCCTGCCACCTTTCTGAAACGTCTAAACAGCATCATAGAAGAAGGCCTTGGGGAACACCCTGTTTCAAGCTTCATTCTTGGGCAACTCATTTCCGTCATTCTGGCACCCTTTCAGGTGATAGAAAAGACAGGCCACCAAGGCATGATTGCCCTGAGGGCCGCATGGGCAAAGGAAGGACGCGTTACATGGCTCGAGCAGGAAAAACTGGCCCCCTATTTGGAGAAGAACCAAGCTGAAGAGTCCCAGATTAAGGAACCTCTGGATTTTCTGCCCCTTATCTGCCCAGAATGCGGAAGCGATCTACCAGCCATTTCCATGGCCTCTGTACCCTTTTGCAAGCATTGCGGACGCCTTTGGCCTCTCAAGGCAGAAACCTTCATTCCGCCAAAGGCCCACATACTGCCCCACCATGTCACCCCTTCTTTGAAGTTCATCCCCTTTTATCACTTCAAGGTGGCACTTAGGGGCTTTCCATTTAAAAACAGGCTGGAGCTCCTTAAACACCTCTTTTCTTACAAAAGGTTCCCGGACTCTCTTTCCAAAGAGCCAATTCAGCTGGTGGTCCCGGCCTTCAGAATCAATCCTTCCCTTTTTCTGCGCCTTGGCAAGAAGATGAGCGGCTCGGATCTGCCCTTTCTTGCATCAGAAGATTCAATAAAAACTCTAATGTCCCTTGGGTGCGGGATTGATCTGTCTCTGGACTCT
>JAMOUE010000021.1 GCA_027068235.1 Deltaproteobacteria bacterium
CTTAGCAAGCACCATGCAGAAGAACTCTTTTACATGGTTGCTGAAGGCAAAGTCAAAGGTGATGAAATTGATGAGATAAATCCCGGACTACTCACTCCTGAGGAGAGAGAGATGACCTATGTCCGTCAGGTTGTTAACAGTCCATGGAATCAGAAACTCTACTTCTACATACCAGAGCATCTCAAGGCCGAGATCGCAGAGTGCGGCTTCCAGCCTTCAGCAGAGCCTCTGTATCTGGAAGGAGAGGGGATGGCTGAAGGTTATGTACTCAAACTCGGTTTTCATGAGGATGTACATGAGTCTATGATTATTAAGCTTCCTTACAATGGAGCAAATCCAATGATAGTCACTAAGACTGTTGGAAAGACATCCTTTGTAAGAGATAAGAGTGCCCAGATACTCGAACAGACTGGTGCCTATGTGACGGTAAAAGTCAACCATGCTGGAGAGTTCGCTGCAGTGAATTCACAATTCCTTCTCGGCCCTAACGCTGAACAGTGGGAGCCCTTTTTGAAGGATTAAAGTCCAGCGTATCCCATAATGAATGGAAAAAGGGCGGGTTTATCCCGCCCTTCTTTTTTGGTTTGTTAAATAAAAGTTATTTCGCGTTTGTAAGATGGTTTAAGAGAGAAGCCCGTTCTTCTTCTGTAATGGTGGCGCCATGACGTACCATCCTATCAAGTATATCTTGCCACTCCTCCAATGATCTTTTTTCGTTATATATTCTCTCTACAGAATGGCATTGGGTACATCTTTTCCCAATAACACTGTTTTTACCATCTGTTAAAAAACATCCTGAAACAAGGAGGGAAGCTATGAAAATAGTTAGTACAGAGGTAGAATTTGTTAAAAAAGTCATCTTTATAGTCCCTTGATAATAAGTTATAAGGTCTGGTTTTATTTTTTTTAGGAGACCTTGAATATTATTAAAGCCACTGGCTTATTGTTAAAAGATTTAGTAGCCTTTGTCTGAACTTACGGCAAGGAGGAGCATACCATGAATTTTAAAGAAGAATGGCAAATACTTGGATGGTATGAAA
>JAMOUE010000022.1 GCA_027068235.1 Deltaproteobacteria bacterium
AGAGATATGTTAACTTCAACTCATATCACTAAGGAGGTTTGCAATGAATACAAACATGCCAAAGGATCCTCAGTTTAATCTGTATTATCAAAAACATGTTAAGTTGCTCAAACTTAGCGGATTCCGCCCTAAAACTATTGAGGCATATGCAAGAGCGCTTAAGAGAATAGGTAATTATTTTGACTGCAAGATTGATGATTTATCCTCAGATCAACTCCTGGAGTATTTCCATGATCTACTGGAAGAATTGTCATGGAGCGCTGTTAAGCTCGATCTGTATGGCCTCAGATTCTTCTATACCACGGTATTAAAGAAAACATGGAAAGATATCCCTTTAATCAAACCTCCCAGGACTTCGAGAATTCCTGATATCCTTTCTGTTAATGAGGTCAAACAATTGGTGGATGCTACTAATAGAATGAGTTACAAGGTATTCTTTTTCACACTGTATAGCTTGGGGCTTCGGTTAAGCGAAGGCATTTACCTGAGGGTGGGAGATATCGACTCTGTAAATATGAGGGTGCATATTAGGGATGCCAAGGGCAGAAAGGACAGGCTTGTGCCTATGCCAGAAAAGACTCTGGATGTGCTGAGAAAATTCTGGAAACTTCATAGACACCCAAGCTTTATCTTTCCAAACCGCAAAAGAGGCCTTAAAAATGCACATCTTGTTGACCAACCTCTGGATAGATGCGGCATTCAGACTGCCATGAAGGCTGTGGTAACAATGCTTGACATTAAAAAAAATTTCCTGCCACTCCCTACGCCACACTTATGCAACGCATATGCTGGAGGCAGGGGTTGATCTTGTTGAATTACAGAAAATACTTGGCCATGTCAGCATACTTACCACTGCAAAATATACACATCTTACCACCAGGACTGGGACCAATGCCATAAAAGCAGCAAATTCCCTGACCGCCTCCCTTGATATCAGATGGGGAGGAAAGAGATGATTACTCTTGCCTCTATCATAACCCAGTTCAAAAACTCTTTTCTAAAAAAATATAAAAATTTCGTTCTTCCTAGCCACTTAA
>JAMOUE010000023.1 GCA_027068235.1 Deltaproteobacteria bacterium
AATTTATCCCTTGCCTTTGGCGGCTCTAATGGCGCTCTCCTCATGGAAGGAGCATAAAAGTGTATAAAAATATTTATATTGTTTCCACAAGCCAATCTTCTAATTTAACAACAAAATTAGAATCAAAATATGCAGCTAAGCTGAGACGTGCCAATGAGCTTACTAAAATTTCAGCTATTACAGCTCTCCAAGTACTTTCTTTAGCTGAAAAAAGTGGACTTTCTTTTAATAAAGAAAAAACTGGTCTGTTTGTATCAACAATCACTGGCCCCATAAATGACAATTTCGGCTTTTTAGACTCAATCCAAGCAAATGGTGAGGGCTTTGGCTCTCCCACCCTTTTTTCCCACTCTGTAACCTCAGCAGTAGCTGGCTATCTTACAATGATCTTA
Organism: Deltaproteobacteria bacterium; assembly: GCA_027068235.1. GTDB lineage: Bacteria > Desulfobacterota > Dissulfuribacteria > Dissulfuribacterales > QOAL01 > JAADCZ01. Next base: position 393 of record JAMOUE010000023.1, read on the forward strand.
GAATGTACAGGCCCAGTGTTATCTACAACCTCCTTTGCTTGGCCATTTATAGAAGCCTTGCAGTCAGCTTGGATAAGTTTACAAACCTCTGACCTTGAATATGCCATTGTGGTGTATGTGCAGGAACAGGTCAAAATGTTGCAGGAAGCCCATGAGCTACTTTGTCCTAAAAAGGGTGACAATAAAGAATTTCAGATCACAGAAACAGTAGCGTGGCTTTTAACATGTAAAGATCATGTAAATCAAAATTTCCCTTCTCTTATAAATATAAATGTTGAACTTTATAATCACGATCCTGATGATCTTATTTGTGGAAAATGTTTTATGACCTTTTCAGATGGAAAATGGCTGGAATCCAATAGAAGTCAACACGCAAAAAACTTAACTTTTTGGCTTGATGCACTAAAAAACAACCCAAATCAAAAGAAAATCTGGCAAGGTAAATCCAGCTTGGGCCAAACATCAGTAACCATCGATTTCCATGAATGATCTTTAGCTGTTTTTTTCATTAGAGAGCACTAGATTTTTATCACCTTACATTAAAGTTCATTACATATAAAGGCCTCCATTAACGCCAATTATCTGGCCGGTAATATATTTTGCATCTTCTCCCAGTAAAAAAGAAACTGCGCCAGCAACATCATCTGCTGTTCCCTGTCTGCCTAGAGGGATAAGAGGTAATACATGCTCTAAGGGGACATTTTTAGTCATGTCTGTTTCTATTAAGCCGGGGGCAACGCCATTAACAAGAATGTTTCTTTTAGCCACTTCTCTAGCTAATGCCTTTACTGCGCCTATCAAACCTGCTTTGGCAGCAGAGTAATTTACCTGCCCTGCCTGTCCTGTTTGGCCTGATACTGAGCTAATTATCACTATTCGTCCTTTTCGGGCACGCATCATCGGTTTTATAATAGGTTGGATTACATTGTAAAAGCCACCCAGGCTAGTTTCTATTACCTGTTGCCATTCATGTTTAGGCATCATTGCAAAGATTCCATCTCTGGTAATGCCTGCATTATGCACTACCCCATAGGGGATAGCATCTTGTAGCATTGGCTCGATAGTATTTCTCGATTCATCAAAATTGGAACAATCAAACTGGAGTAATTGGCAGCTTCTGCCTAGGGCTTCTATATCTTTTTTAATCTTCAGAGCTTTTTCGCTATTTGAATAGAAATTGAGCCATATATCATAGCCATCTTTGGCTAAACGTTTGCAAATAGCAGCACCAATGCCTCGGCTGCCTCCTGTTACTAAAACAATGTTTTCCATAATGGCCTTCTCCTAAAATCCTTATTCCTACACAAGTGGCCCGTTATTTCGATTTTATCCGATCATCCATTCCAAATGAAAGCAGAATTAGAGTTTTATTTTTCCTAGTGGTTGGTTTGTGTCAAGTTTTTTCGTTTTTTTCTTTGTGATTCTCCTTGCAGGGTAATCCGGTAAGTATTGTGATAGCCTGGACTGCCGGAGATGGTCCAGCTGCAGAAATGAGATCAAGCAAGGATAAGAAAGGACTGCAAGCGGTGTGCAAAAAACTATTAATCTCTTAAGATTAGGTTCTAAGAATAGAAATACTACTCACGTCTAATATTAGACCCTTCAAAAAATTTAATTCAAGTGGTATCATCGAAATCAGTTAAAAAAATGGAAAAGTTCCGTGTTTAGCTGTACTGTGTCTGTGCTCTCTGTTTTATAAATCACTAATCCACACGATAAGACGACCATGAAGGTATTGAAATGGTCTTCCCCTTAACGGCGGCTATTATGAGAATTTCAAGACACCCTCAAAATTTATGTGTTCTTCTATGGTGCCTTCCTCTCTTACTTATCCTCTCAAGTTGTGCCTTTATGGAATTGAAAAAGGACATTGAAGAGTATAGCAAGGTCGTAACCATTAAGGGGAGAGTGATTGATGAGGCAGGGGATAACATACCAGTGGTAGTAGCACTTCTTGCGGTGGACGAGCCGGCAAGGCCTAAACTTGTTAGCTATCAGGAGATGGAAAGGGCCGGACAGTTCTTTTTCAAGGTCCAGCCAGGTAGTTACAGGATATTTGCATTTGAAAACCATAATCGAGACAAGAAGTACAGGGTAGAAGATAGGACAGGTAGGTCAGGTCCGATAGATGCCCGTAAACCAGGTTCTGTAATAGAACTCCTTGTCAAGATACCATTAAAGGTTGACAGCTTACTTGTTAATCGTATTCAAGAAATTCGTACAGGCCTTGAAAAGAATATACCGCCTTATATCAGGTACATTGGTACTGTTATCGATCTGTCTGATCCTGCATTCGAAGCCAAAAATGTTAAAATGGGGTTATGGGAGCCGTACCGTTTTACAAAAGAAATTCCCATGGGGATATTTTTTTTGCAAGACTATCATGCAGACAAAATACCTGTGCTGTTCGTGCATGGAATAAGTGGATCTCCTGTGAATTTCAAAGAGATCATAGCAGCTATTGATACAGATCATTTTCAGCCATGGGTGTTCTATTATCCCTCTGGTTTCAGACTTGAGCTTATAGCCCATTATCTTGATCTGGTGCTGGATACCCTCTGCTACCGTTACCAATTTAAGCGCATTGCCCTTGTTGCCCACAGCATGGGAGGGCTTATATCCCGCGCCTTTATAAACAGAGAGCGTGAAAATGTCCGTTCTTATAGTATAAATCCTTTCATCTCCATCTCTACACCATGGGCTGGCCATGCTGCAGCAAGGCTTGGGGTGGAGTATGCTCCTGCGGTGGTGCCTGCATGGAATGATCTTGCGCCTGGCAGCCTATTTCTGCAAAAGCTATTTTATAAGAAATTGCCTCAGAATATGAGATATTGTTTGTTGTTCAGTTTCAAGGGCCATAGTCGTTTTGCTGACGGAAATAGTGATGGAGTGGTAAGCATTGCAAGCGAACTCAGGCCTGAGGCACAGGAAGAAGCCGATTTGATGCGCGGATTCAACGAGACACATATGGGAATTTTAAGGGATGCTGGTGTATCCGAATTTATTAACAGAGAGCTTCAGACAATGGCTAAGGGTTGTAAGAAATAACTTCCCTACAGAGCAATACTATCCGCTCGCATTTACAGGTTTTTGCTTTGCCATATTATTAAAAACTATCGTGACACTCCAAACTCTAGTTTAGATTGTGAACCAGGCAGAAACCATTACAGGCTATTCATTTTCGGTTCCCTCGCAGAGTAAAGCTGTTCAGGCCTATCAACGAGATTATCTGGGCAAACATTGGTTCTACTGCGCCCAAATGCGGTGAATTATGATTATAGGCTGTTTTTTTGTTGCCTTAGTTGATATTATGAAAAATTCTTTTTCGGGGGCGACGTCAACTGTTGTAGTAGGTAGTCAGCGTGTTATCTCTTTTGTGCCCCTATGAAGCTAAATTTAGCAATAATTCAGGAGCTATAAACAAAGATGGTTACCCTTGTGGCAAATAGAGAGATATCATTTGAAAAAGAGTTGAATTCGGCTCAGTATGAGGCGGTCATGCATGATGAGGGGCCATTACTTGTAATTGCAGGAGCAGGCAGTGGAAAAACGCGGACTTTGGTTTATAGGGTAGCCAGGCTTATTATGGACGGAGTTGAGCCGTCTAATATTTTACTTCTTACGTTTACCAGAAAAGCGGCTACAACCATGTTGGAGAGGGCCGCAAGTCTTGGCGGAGCTGCATGTCATCAAGTGCATGGTGGCACCTTTCATGGCTTTTGTCACCGCATGCTCCGAAGATATGCACATCTAATTGGTTATCCACCAGGTTTTACCATTATGGATCAATCAGACAGCCAAGACCTCATCCACTTGTTGGCCCGACAGCTAGAATTTTCAGGAAAAGGTAAAAAGTTTCCTTCAAAGGGGGCGCTTTGCACTATTTTTAGTAAGGC
>JAMOUE010000024.1 GCA_027068235.1 Deltaproteobacteria bacterium
TCACAACTAGAAAACATTTATCTGAAAATTATCCTTATGGCCTTTTTGCAAGGCCACTGAGGGATATAGTCCGCATTCATACATTGCGCGGCAGCCTTAAAAAACCTGTGGTTATTGGTTGCACTGCTCAGGACTTGAAACATCGGCATGATTTAACTGCTAGGCTTTTTCAATCTTGTGGTGTTGTGCCTGATGATATTGTTCAGATATGTCTTGATCCGGGCCTATCAACCCTTGGTCAAGAGCTGAAGGAGAGCGCAGAAAAGGTTGGAGCCTTGGTTATACCCCCGGATCCTGTGCCTGCTCCGGCTCAAGCTAGGGTTATGATGGATTTTAAGACTACTGTTTTGGTTACTACGCCTTCTTATGCAAAATTAATTATACGGGAAATAGAGAGTGGTAACCTTCCTTTAGGTGCATTGACCTTAAAAACTGGCATTTTTGTAGGGGAAAAGCTTACAGAAGAGGATAGAGATTTTTTCAAGGAGTTTTTGTCCATCACTGGTTTTTCTGCTTATGGCATTTTAGAGGTCTCTGGGCCAGCCTTGGCCTTTGAGTGTGAGGCCCAAGAAGGCCTTCACATAGCAATGGATCATTTTCTTGCTGAAATTGTTAATCCAGATAGTGGGGAGCCTTTGCCTGATGGAGAAGAGGGGGAGCTGGTTATTACAACTTTGACTGCTAGGGCTAATCCATTGATTAGGTTTAGGACTGGCGATCTTACCCATATCATAAAGGAAAAATGCAAGTGTGGGCGCACCACCATGCGAATTGCCCCTATTAGCGGCAGATGCGATAATGTGCTCTCTATTAGAGGCATTAAGATAGACCCAGAAGAGATAGGGGAGCTTATAAGCTCTGTTCTTGGAGGGCATGCCACAGCCTTTTTACTTGTAATTCGAACTGAAAATTATGTTGAAAAGCTTGAGATTTGGCTAGCCATAAATGAAAAGCTATTTTCAGGCAGCCTTCCTCAACTGCACAATCTCTTAGCAACCCTTGAGGAAAGTTTTGCCCAGAAGACAGGCCTATCCTG
>JAMOUE010000025.1 GCA_027068235.1 Deltaproteobacteria bacterium
ATATCAAGAAAATCAAGGGCACGCTTGTCAAAAAGTGCCTTTACCTCGGCTTCAAAGCCGTCATCTTGGTCTTCATCCCAAAAATTAAGCCTGATAACAACCTTTGGCAGAACTGGAATCTCCATACACGCATCTGCCTGACACTCCTCAACCTGCCTTCCTCCAACGGCCACGCAGCCTGCAACAAAATCTTGTGTTCTTCCTGCAAAGTGTCTTGCAAGTTTCTCTTCTGTATAGCGCTTTAAGGTAACGACCTTTGATATAGAATTGGGAAACGATTCGAGGCCAACCCATTCACCACTTAACTCACCTTTTCCGCCAAAAAATAGGTAGTTGTAAAGAAGGATCTGATCTCTTGTCTCCAATTCTGTTCCATCTTTAAAAAAGATGGTTTCAGGGCTGATAAATACGTCCTTACCAAGGTATTTGAAGCAAATTGCTTCACCTTTTTCAGTTTCAACGATCTGTCCTCCAAGACCCTCTGCCCTTTCTTTTAAATCAAGCCCCTTCACTTTTGCCCTAAGCTCTTTTACAAGGGCCGTTTCAGGATCATCTTTCAACGAAGCTTCAGTAGTAGAGACCTCACCATGATCTTCAATGTATGGGCAAGAAGACTTTAAGGCTGCTCCAGTATGAACTGCAGCAGCAAAGGCCATGCATGTAGGATAGCCACACTTTCCACAGTTGTTCTTTTTGGTCTGTTTTAAAATGTCAAAAATATTTTCCATAAACTTCTTATATCAAACTTCTTATATCGATAGTTGATGACAAAGAAGGCTTCACGGACAACATCTCTGTAACATCTAAGTTAGGCTACAATGTTATTGGCAAGATATCAGATGAAATGACAAAAAAGAAAAAAGGAAAAGGCCGACCAAATGTCGGCCTGCACAAGAATCAAACAATAGAGCTTAAGTTACTATTTAGCCACATCCGCCACAGGTGCCACAGCCTCCCTGGGGCTCTGTGTCGCATCCGCATCCGCCAGCCAAATTAGACATCTCTGCAAAAGATGGTTCCCTAACATCCAAAATAGTGATATCGAAATGAAGGGTCTCACCAGCTAAAGGATGATTGAAATCGGCCTTAACTACGTCATCATTTACTTCTTTCACAACAAAGCGCACAGGACCGTGGGGGGATTGAGCCTCAAAGGGCATACCCGGCTCGATCTCCATCCCCTCAGGGAAGTTGGACCTTGGAATCTCACGAATGAGATCCTCTCTTGCTTCACCATAAGCATCTTCTGGCTTGATGGTGAGTGACACAGTATCTCCTGCTTTCTTGCCTTTTATTCCTTCTTCAAGGCCTTTTATTACCTGACCTGAACCAAATACAAAGCCAAATGGTTGATCAGGTGTAGTCTGGTCAATGGTTTCACCAGAGTCTAGTTTGAGAGTGTAGTCAATTGTTACATAACTCTTGTCATTAATTTCCATTTTTTTCTCCTAAGTGATTTTTATTCCAAGAAACTTACCGGGAAAGTTTTTGGTATCGGATTGAACCTATGCCAACGATGAGTATGAAACACATAATAGGTATAAAATATATCAAGGTCAAGGGATAAATATGTTTATTTCCCGCGTTTTCGATTCAAAATATACCTTTTTACGGCCCTATTATGTTCCTTCAACGTCTTGGAAAAGTAGTGTTTACGATTTCCTTTAGATACAAAATACAGGTATTTTGTATCTTCTGGGTATAAAACAGCCTTTATTGAGATTAAGCCTGGATTGCATATAGGGCCCTTTGGTAAGCCATATCTGGTATAGGTATTGTACGGTGTAGCCTTTCTCAAGTCTCTCCAAGTGAGCCTCTTTTTCTTGATCTTTCTCTCAACCATTATTCCATATTTGACTGTTGGATCTGCCTGAAGAGGCATACCCTTTTCTAGCCTATTCCAAAACACACTAGCTATAATAGGCTTTTCTTCTTGCACTGCCGCTTCAAGCTCAACGATGGATGCCAAGGTCACCACATAGTGGACACTGACTCCAAGCTCTTTGATCCTTTGATCAAAATCGTTATCCTTCCATACATCCCAAAAGCGCCCTACAAAGTTGCGAACTATATCTTGAGCGCTTACCCCCTTAGGCAAAAAATACGAATCGGGAAAAAGATATCCCTCCGCGCTGTCTTCACCATGAATATTCAGCTCTTCTAGAATCTTCTTATCAGTACACACTGCCAAAAAATCTTCTTTTTTTGCCAGGTTGGCACGCTGAAGCAAATCTGCAATCTGGAACATATTGTAACCTTCTGGTATGGTGACAAGATGCTGTACAACCTGGCCAGAAACCAATATCTTCAGTATATTTTCAGGGGTCATAGATGGGCTTAATTTGTATTCTCCAGCTTTTATCAAGCTGGCCTCTTTTCTATACCAGGCGAGGGCTGCAAAGGCCTCTTTGGAACGAATCAAGCCCTTTTCTTCAAGAAGCTGGGCTACATTTTTAAAGGATGTGCCTTTTGGGATATCAACTATTACGTAAACGGGCTGGGTTGAAACAGGCTCAAGTAACTTTTTTAAGTGATCATAACTACTATAGCCTATTAGACAAACGATATATAAAAAAAAGAGAAATTTGAGGTTAAAAAAGATTCTCATATGAACAGTAATAAATTCTTTTGGTTAATTATCATCATATTAATGGCTATCTACTTATTCATCATGTCTACGTCCAAAAGTCGCTACCCATGAATCTTCAGGCCATCAAGTTTTGATGGCTCAAAGACCGTGCAGAAGAATACTTGTGAGCCAAAAATTATTCAGCCGAAATCTTCATCAACAAGGTAGACCAACCTTTGAACTGATAGTAATAACAACGAAAAGGCCTTGGCGAAAGTGGGCTATCTCAAAAAAGATGTCAACAGAAAAATAGGAAAGGCCATACACAGATACAAACTCATCGAAAAAGGCGATTCCATAATGATTGGTGTATCTGGAGGGGCAGATAGTCTTGTTATGTTGTATTTTCTTTGCGAATGGCAAAAAAAGACCCCCTTTTCATTTGATATAGTGCCAGTCTTTTTAGAGATGGGCTATAATGGCAAATCCCTCATTTACAAACTCAGGGGCTACTTTGAATCGTTGAATCTACCTTTCTATATCGAAGATACTGACTTTGCTCGTTATGCCCACAGCAACGCCAACAGGGGAAAGAGTCCGTGCTTTATATGTTCATGGAAAAGGAGAAAAAGGCTCTTTCAACTGACACAGGTACTTGGATGCAACAAAATAGCACTTGGACACAATCTTGACGACCTCATAGAGACCTTTTTTCTTAACATGTGTTACAGCGGTGAAATGAGCACCATGCTCCCAAGACAAGAGATGTTCAAAGGTGTTTTAACAATCATCAGGCCACTTTGCCTTGTGGAAAAAGAGAAGATTAACAAATTAGCACTCAGGCTAAGACTGCCAGTGTGCCCAAACCTTTGCCCATCTGCCTCAAAGAGCCATCGCAGTACAATAAGAGAGCTATTAAAAAACCTTTATGCACAAAATAAAAAGATAAAGGGCAATATGGCCAAGGCCCTCTTCAACATGCGTCCAGAATATCTTCCTGGGATATTGCGCCTTGCCGGATAATAAGCGGCCCTTGCTCTGTGCAGTCTAAGATTGTTGATGGTGGCCCAGGGGGGATCTCTCCTGCGTCTAAGTAAAAATCAGGTGAGGGATCTTTGAGTTGAGCCTTAACCTCCTCTACGGTTTTGGTAAGCCCTCTACCAGACAAATTGGCACTTGTACCAGTTATTGGCCTTCCTACCCTCTTTACCAACTCATGGGTTATGTCATGGCTCGACATTCTCACTCCCACCTTGCCTGTATCTCCTGTTAAAAATGGAGACACTCCTTCATAAGCTGGAAGCAGAAGAGTCAAGGGACCTGGCCAGAATTTATCAATCAGTGTGTAAACATAGGGGGGTATCTTGCGCATATTGACAGGAGCTTGCTCCAAATCTGAGATCAAAAGGAGTAAAGGCTTGTTAAAAGGACGCTTCTTAATCAGATATATTCTCTTTAAGGCGTCTTCACACTCTATGGATGCGGCAAGACCATAGGCTGTCTCTGTAGGAATTACGCAGACCTTGCCACTTTTTATAAGTCGTGCCGCCTCATCTATCTGCTTAAAAACATCGTGGCTAATATCTGCTTTGGCCTTAAACATAGCTAAACATGAATAAGGCTGCCTCTAACTAAAGCTGAGACAGCCATAAAATTGATTTTGAAAAATGTACGCAATCTCAAAAAATAGCCTTTTTACTCTAGCCCCTTTTCAT
>JAMOUE010000026.1 GCA_027068235.1 Deltaproteobacteria bacterium
AGTTTGGGTATCTGTTTGCTCTTTTGTTCAAGAATGGCAATTTCTTGTTTGAGTTTTGGGATTTTGGTCGATATGGAATCCATTTCCCCAATCCTGGCAGATAGAAACAGGTACCAGAAAAGCCCAATAGGGAGGAGCCACGATACTATAAAAATGAGAGCCTTTTGCCATATAGGCATTGAATAAACAGTATCAAAAAGGGTTGCAGGGATTTTGAATTTAAATTTATCTTTTAAGGACATGGCGTCTTCCTATACCAGTAAGCTATTAGTTTCGAGACCGATCAACTGACCAGATCCACCATAAGGTCAAACTGCATCAATTCGTGTCCCTGGATTTTTTGCCTTCTTGTATTCATAAGCTTCACCCTTTTGGTAAGAGGTGAGGCCTCAAGTCTTTTCATAAAAAGGGCAACGGTATGATTGTCTAAGGCAATTCCAGACAATTTCAAAGTGTCTCCCTTTAGCTCCAGGCCTTTTAGCCACAATCTATCTATGGGCAGACATGTGACCACTTCGTCCATGATTTTTACTGTACGTGTTCTGCCCTGTTGCAACTTTTCTATTGCCTGAAACTTCGTTTCGATCTCTTTGCTCTTTTGCTTTACCTGTTTTATCTTTTTATTTACATAAGCAAGTCGAGCCTTTTTGGCCTCGAGCTTTTTAAGCTCTGCTCTTTGAGCAGATACCTTTCCCTGAATGGCAAAGCCGATTGCAAACAGTCCAACCAACAGCAGTAGGAATGAGAGAAAAAAGATGGAAACCTGACGTCTAACTGCTTCTTTTCTCTTCCATTCTCTGACCGGTAACAGATTTATGGATATCACTACTCTGCACTCCTTATGGCCAATCCGCTGGCTATAGCCATCTGCGGAGATATGCTATTCAAATACTCTTCATCTATGTCTTTATCTGGTTCTTGTCCGGCAAACGCATTAAGCTTTCTAGTTTTCAGGCCAAGGGCATCAGAAAAGTGTTCTTCAATGCCTCTCAATAAAGATGTGCCGCCACTAAGGAATACACAGGTTGGGAACTC
>JAMOUE010000027.1 GCA_027068235.1 Deltaproteobacteria bacterium
ATGCTTCAGACGATTGCCCCATTGTTCAAGGAGATAATTATTACAGAACCCCAGGGGCCAAGACTGCCTGTAACCATAGAGGAATGGGCAAATATGGATACACCAGATGGTGTCACTTTGGTCAAAGACTACAGAGAGGCCCTTGATGTTTCTCTTTCTGCATTAAATTCAGATGATCTTCTTGTGGTTGCAGGTTCATTGTACCTGGTAGGACCTGTTAGAGAGCGTCTTATTGCAAGGGGCTTTAAGCATCATAACTATTGATAAAAGCCTTGAAAATTAGGAGAATTGTTAGTATGCTAATTAATAATTGGGCTATTACGGAGCGAATCTGAAAAATTTATTGAATAAAGAGTTGGCGTATATTTGCCGCCTTTTGGCTCAAGGCTTTACCTATCCAAACGGAGAGAATTGTTCTGATTCTTTTTTCAGCGCAGTCGAACAGGTAGCCAGGGCCTTAGATATTTCGTGTAAAAAGGTTTCATTTCCTTTATCTGAACTGCGTGAGGCTTACACACTACTTTTTATAAACGAACCAAATGGCCAATGGGCCCCTCCGTTTTCGTCAGTTTACCTGGGAACACAGGGGATGCTCATGGATACAGGGCGCGATGAGGCCATAAAATTCTACAAGAAAGCTGGATTAGAGCCTGTTAAGACTGAAGAGCCAGAAGACTTTCTGGCAACAGAGCTTCATTTTTTGGCTGAACTTGTTGATTCAGGCCAAAGGGAGCTTTTGTCATCATTTTTGTCAGCTCATCTGCTTAAGTGGTATCCACACTTTTACGCGCGCTTAAAGGCCCTAGAACCACATCCATACTATCTGCTTTTAGCAGAGATTACTTCCAAATTTTTAAATACCTTAAACCAGGAGGTCATTGATGAAACGACGTAACTTCTTGAAGCTGTCAGCTTCTGCCTGTGCGGCACTAGCTGCCTTAGAGCTTAAAGACAAGACTATTTTTAAGGCGGCCTATGCTAAGACTGCGGCCACTAGCCCACAGCTTCCTGGAAGCCTCGGAGCAAAGGAGATTCCCAGTGTATGTGAGATGTGTTTCTGGCGTTGTCCAATAGTGGGTAAGGTGAAAGATAAAAAATTGGTCAAGATTGAAGGGAATCCCAAAAGCCCGGCCAATGGTCCTAGGGTGTGTGCCAGGGGCAATTCAGGTGTCCAGCTCTTGTATGATCCAGACAGGATAAAATATCCACTCAAAAGAACTGGTGAACGAGGAGAGGGAAAATGGGCAAGGATCTCTTGGGACGAGGCCCTGGATGAAGTGGCCCATAACCTTAAAGAGGTAAAGAAAAAATATGGCCCTCATGCCCTGGCCTACTTTGATCATGGAGCCTCTGCAGAGTTCATGCGTGATATATTCAAGACCTTGGGCTCAGAAAACTATACCAACGAGCCTGCCTTTTATCAGTGTGTTGGTCCTGCTGCCTTGGCCTATCTAAAAACATATGGGTATATTACAACTGGAACCAGGCAGTACGTGGACATGCAGAACGCCAAAGCCATGCTACTTGTTGGAACCCATATAGGCGAAAATGTCCACGTCTCTCATGTGAGGGAGTTTATCCAGGGGCTCCAAAATGGTGCAAAACTTGTGGTGGTTGATCCACGTTTTTCTGCTGCTGCAGCAAAGGCAGACATTTACCTTCCCATCAGGCCTGGAACAGATACGGCCCTTCTTCTTGCATGGATGAACTTCATCATAACTGAAAATCTGTATGACAAAGACTTTGTGCAGAAACATTGCAGTGGTTTTGATGAGCTGAAAAAGGCCGTGAAGAAATATACCCTCCAGTGGGCGTCTCCCATCTGTGACTTGCCAGTGGAAGATATGAAAAAGGCCATTTTACTACTGGCAAAAAATAGCCCTCACGTATCCATTCATCCAGGCCGTCATTCCACATGGTATGGTAGGGGGGATACTTCAAGGCATCAGGCCCTTGCCATTCTGGCAGCCCTTTTCGGTGCAGTAGGCGTAAAGGGAGGGCTTTATTTCCCAACTCCAGTCAAAAAAGGTCACGTTTCTTTTGGTTGTGCGGAGGAGGAGCCAGAAACCCCCTCTAAATCCATATCTGAAGACTATTATCCCTTTGCCTCAACCTTTGGTTCGCCAACAAGTAAAATCATTGAGGCTACAAGAACCGCAAATCCATATCCTATTAAGCTGTGGGGAATAAATGGCGTAAATATAATTCAGACTATTCCAAATCCCTATCAGACCATGGAGGCCATCAAGAATCTGGATTTCATCTTTTGTGAGGAAATCCTTCCCACTGAAACTGCAATCTGGTCAGATATAGTTTTACCAGGCGCAACATATCTTGAGCGTTACGACTCTGTTTATACTTACGATCTCCTGACTCCTTATCTGACAGTGCGGCAGCCAGTGGTTGAGCCGATGTTCGAGACCAAGTCTTCTTTCTGGATAGCTAGGGAGCTGGCAAAACGTATTGGTCTTAAATGTTTCAACTATAACAACGAGATAGAGTTCATTGAAGAAGAGTTAAAGGGGGCTGGGCTTACGCTAAAAGGCCTCAATAAAAAAGGTGGCATTGTTGCTTATGAGCCGAATCCTTACAGAAGCTCGAAGGATTTTAAGGTAGCCACTGAAAGTGGCAAGGTTCAGTTAAGCATTGAAGACTTTGCAGATGAGGACTTGGATCCAATCCCTAGGTTCGTTCCAACTCCAGCACCTCCAAAAGGTTATGTGCGTTTGGTCTATGGACGTAGCCCTGTTCATACCTTCTCTCGTACCATGAACAACAAGTGGTTACACAACGAGGTGCCTGAAAATCCGTTATGGGTGAATGATGAGCTTGCAAAGCAGGTTGGGATTAAGGATGGAGATGAAGTTGTATTGGAGAACCAAGACGGTTACCGATCCTGGCCTATAAAAGTGAAGGTAACGCCTGGAATCCGTCCAGATACTGCATACATGGTCCACGGTTTTGGAAGCCGATCAAAGGCTCTGTCAAAGGCCTACAAACAAGGTGTCAGTGATCAGTTTATGATAACAGAATATGAAGATGATCCTTTTATGGGAGCTTCCAGCCACAGGACGAACTTCATACGCCTGGTCAAGGCAGGAAAAGTGATAAACCTCCCTGAGCTATGTCCACCACCCAAGGAAATTCCAAGGTTCAGTGCAAAAAAGACTAAAACAGGAGGCAAATAATGAGTCAGCTTGCCATGGTTATAGATCTAAATCGTTGCGTAGGTTGTCATGCCTGCGCCATTGCATGCAGGGCAGAGTGGGCTGTGCCCGTGCCATATAGAAGAAACTGGGTGAAAAGGCTTGGACCAGATGCCACACCCAAAGGGCTATCCTTTACCTTTTATCCAGGGTTGTGCAACCACTGTGATGATCCAAAGTGTACCACTGTTTGTCCTGTTGATCCTGAGGAGAGGGTCTTTAAGTCAAAAAGCGGTAAAACCAAAAAGTTGGCAATTCGGGCAACTTACAAAGATCCATTCACTGGGGTTGTCCTTGTAGACAAAGAGCGCTGTATTGGTTGTGGCAACTGCGTAGAGGCTTGTCCATATGGAGCCCGTTATCTGAACGAGGAGCTTGACGATCCAAAGGCAGATAAATGCACCTTTTGTGTGGAACGGATGGCCTATAATTTAGAGCCTGCCTGTGTAAGGACGTGCATTTCAGGAGCCAGGATCTTTGGAGACCTTTCAGACAGCAGTTCAGCCGTGTATAAGATTGTTAATTCCGGAAAGGCCATACGCCTCCAGTCAAAGGAAGTGGCCATTGGGCCAAATGTTTATTATATTGGCAAAGATAAAGACATCCTTCTTCTCAAAGAGAAATGTACTCCACATGAAAGAAAGTGGGAAAATGTTAAGGTACCTATGAGAAGGGGAATCTTAAAGGCTGCCATTAGAAAACTGGCAAAGGCTGTTTGATACAATTGTTTTGTTAGAAGGCCGGCAGTTTCCCTCCTTTCCTGCCGGCCTGTTTTTTTGTAACTACCCTTGATTATTTAGAAATAGCCTTTAGTAAGGTATTGTAGGGCATACAATTTATTATATCCTCTTTTTCTAACCATCCACGTCTAGCCTGGTTTATTCCAAGACGCATAAACTGCAGATTGTCTTTGTTGTGTGCATCTGTAGCAATGGATATCTTTACGCCCATTTCTTTGGCCATTTTCAAGTTAATATCATTCAGATCTAGTCTTGTTGGTTGTGCGTTCAACTCTAGGATACATCCGTGGGTCTTTGCATGCTTAATAACACGCTCCAAGTCTATCT
>JAMOUE010000028.1 GCA_027068235.1 Deltaproteobacteria bacterium
AATCTTTTTGATAAAAGCCTTAAGGCTTTAATCAATGGTGATAAAAAACTTGGCCTAGAGCCCCCAACGGATGCGGAACTTGTAAAGGAGCTGGTCAAACTTTCAAAATTATGGGAGCCTATGAAACAGAAACTTGGAATAGTGCTCTCTACTCATGGAAAAAGCAAGGCAGCTGAATCTGCGTTGAAGTATATAGAAGATAACAATATTCCTCTTTTAAAACAGGCTAATGAAGTTACAAAACGTTATGAAGCCATTTCTAAACTTAAAAATAAACGCCTCAAGAATCTAGAATATTTCATGCTGGCCCTTGGAATGGCCCTTCTTGGTGTCATTACTTTTGTGATGAGACGTTTTGTAACTGTACCTTTAAGCGAGGTAGTTGAAGCGCTTTCCCAGGCAGGTGAGGGCACCTTTACAAAAACTATGGCTATAAAAGGGTTAAAGGAAATTCGAGGGCTTGCAAGGGCTTTTAACTGTTTAGTAGCAAACACAGTTAATAGAATGGCCTTTTTTAGATCAATCTTGGATACTATGGAATCTGCTGAAAAAAATCTTAGCTCAGTTGAGGAGTCAGTTGTACAGCAAGCAGATAATCTAAATATTATGGCTGATGAAGTGGCTGAATCTGCAGCACTTGCTACAGAAAGTCTAGACGCTGTGGCAGAGGCTTCAAGGCAGATGGCAGAAGCTACCACAGAGATTGCACAAAGCGTTGCACAAACAGCGGAAAAGACAAATATTGCCCAGGATCAGGCCTTAACAACTTCAGAAGTAATCAGCAGGCTTGGCGAAAGTTCAGACAAGATTGGGAATATTATACAAGTTATTAACAATATTGCAGAACAGACAAATCTATTGGCCCTGAATGCCACCATTGAGGCTGCTAGAGCTGGGGAAGCAGGCAAGGGGTTTGCCGTGGTTGCAAATGAAGTCAAAGAGCTTGCCAAACAAACTGCAGATGCTACACAAGAAATAACGGAAATGATTCAGACCATTCAGACAGACACCAAAGAGGCTGTGACTTCGG
>JAMOUE010000029.1 GCA_027068235.1 Deltaproteobacteria bacterium
CATCAACCGAAAGTCTCCAAGCACACTTGCAAGAGAAAGTCCCACAAATGGTCCTAAAAGCGGTGCTATTACCATGGAGCCAATTATTACGGCTACATCATCCTTTAGAAGTCCAATTGCAGCAACGATACTGGACAAAAGAACCAGCCACATAAATCTTTTAGACAGGACGACACTTGGTTTTATCTTCTGATACAGCTCTTCAAGCCCTATCCCATCTGAAGGTGGTTCTTCCTCCTTTTCTGGTGTGCTTTCAAGTTCCTCTTCCCTGGGGATGGATACGTCTACAGGCAGGACAACTATCCTGTAATGCTCTTCATCCCTGAAGAATGATGAAAATACATCTATCACCCTGTCCACGTCCTTGGCCCTTACAAGGAGCCGGACGTTCATCTTGCCATCTGGCAAACGGTCTGCCCAAAATTCCAGTATGGGGATGCCTTGTAGTAAGAACCGCAGATCATCTGGTTCGCCATGCTGATTAAATATCTCAACAAGTCTAAGGGACATGAGAAAAAATTAAATTTAAGATGTCCTTATTCCAAGGGCTTCTGCAATGGATGAGACCATTTCCTTTGAGTCCTCAACAAGCCCTTCAAGGGTTTTTGAGTCTATTCCAAGCTCTTTTGCCTCTTCTATGGCATTTTCTAAAGGGGTATTGTCTTCAAAGGCAACCGACAGCTTGTTTGACAGGGCAACAGGGGCAACTACGCTTTCAGCAAGGTTGAGCTTTTTAATCTCTCTAACCGGTGAAACATGCAGCCCTATGCAACACGTGAAGATGTCTGGTAGCTGCCAAGATTGTGATATCCATGCGCCTGCCTGTGCGTGGTTCCATGCCAGTATGTCATCTTCTATCTCATGGAGTCGTTTGTCACTTTGGAGCCATGTTTCAAAGACATCTCTATAGAGATGAAACCAGCGATCCATTAACATAGGAATGGCAATGTCCTGTAACAAGGCTGCCGAAAAGGCCTCTTCGCTTTCAACGCCAAGATGTTCTGCCGTCTTCTTTGAAAATACGGCCCTGAATATGGAGTCAGACCAGTATTTTCCTATTTCAAATCCCTGTTTCCCAGGGTCTTTTACAGCCTTTGTCATGGCATAACCTACTGCTATGTTCCTTATTTCTGTCAGTCCTAGCAAAGAAACAGCCTTTGCAATGCTGGTAACCTTGCCAGGCAGACCATAAAGGGCAGAATTGGCTATCTTGAGTATTTGTGCAGCAAGGGATGCGTCTGATTCAAGAAGCGGTACGATCTGATCGATATCAATATCAGGTTGATCGAGTTTTTGCATAAGGGTTACAACCACTTCAGGACAAGGTGGCATCTCTACGTTAGCGAAGATCTTTTCGAAGTCACCTGTGGAAAATTTGGCATAGTCGAGGAATTTTTTTAGAAGGTTCATTTTGCTCCAGCAACTTATCTCTGAATTTTTGGGTCCCTTAATGAAGTATCACCAAGATAGAATAACTCAAAAAAAAGTCTATGAACATAGCCTATGGAAATTTAGCAAGATATTTAGGTTGCAGTTTTGGTTTCTTGCCACACGGGCTGATGCAAGGATTTTAAGTTATATATATCTTCTTGCCACCTGTTTCATTACAGTAATGTCTCTTGGTATCGCTGCCCGGTTTTGCTCAGTCAATCTGATATTCCCCTCTTTAGGGCCAACGATATTTATGCAGTTTTACGCCCCAAGCTCTCCCATGTCCTCCCCCAAAAATACCATCCTTGGCCATCTTATTGGCTGTATTGTGGGACTACTATTTTATTGGATTACAATTCAATGCGGCAGTATCCCAGGCACAATTAGCTTGAAAAACGTGGCGATATTGGGCGCTGCAGTTGGCATCTGTGGCACAGTCATGGGGCTTACAGGCCTTTTACACCCGCCTGCAGCTTCAACCACCCTTCTAATTACATTTGGCTATCTTGGAAATCCCCTCAACATATTGGCCTTTATAGGGGCATCTATTTTTATCTCTATGGAGGCATGGCTTGTCCATAAGAGTGCTGGAGTAAAGTTTCCTCTCTGGGCACCAAAGGTGTCAGATGTAGGGCCCCAGCTCCACACGAAACTTGGGAGGCTTCATATCTCTAAAAACGGTTGTGAACTCTCTGTAGAAGAGATAGCTGCAAGGCTTGCGTCCCGTCAGCAAATAAAATAAGAGGTATAGGTATCTTTAAAAAAACGAGAGGCCTTTTACCTCTATGCAAAAAGATATTGGTAAAACCATTTCTCCAGACGGCTCCGAACGCAGTTTTTCAACACTGTATTGGCAGGGTAAGCCTGCTGTCAAAATAGTGCCTAGTCCTGGTAGGCAGGGTTTAGAAGAGGCAAGGTCTTTTTACCATATTGGCACGCACCTTTTCGAAAGAGGTATTCCTACCCCTGAGATTTATTTTTTTGACAATGAAACAGGTGTCCTTGTGGTTGAAGACCTGGGGCGCACCATGCTCTTTGATGAAGTATCGGCATCTTTGATAAAAGCTGCTGATCCAGCACCTGTTAAAGGACTCTATCTCAAGGTGCTAAAAATACTCTTGGAGATGCAGGTAAAGGGCGGGCAGGGTTTTAACAAAAGTTGGTGCTGGCAGACAGGGATATACAACGACAAGCTCGCCTATGAAAAGGAAACATCATATTTTCTCGACTCTTTTGTAAGAGACTATTCAGGGAAAGATGTCTCAGACGAGGTGATAAAGGAGTTGTGTTGGCTGGCTAGGCAGGTGGCCAATTTTACCTGTGAGAGATTTTTCCTTCACAGAGACTTTCAGTCAAGGAACATTATGGTTTGTAAGGGTGAAGACCAGAGGTTTGGAATCATTGATTTTCAGGCTGGAAGGTATGGTCCGCTTTGTTACGATGTGGCTTCGTTGTTAAATGATCCTTATGTAAATCTTGATTTTTCAACTCGTCTTGAATTGTTCGACTCTTATGTCCAAATGGTTGAAGATGCTGGCATGTCTAAAGAGGCAAAGGAGCTGTTGCAACAATGGCCTGTATTGTCAGCCCTTAGGTTAATGCAGGCACTTGGCGCCTTTGGATTTTTGACTCATAAAAAGGGCAAACATTTTTTTAGCGCCTATGTTACCCCTGCCCTTGAGGGCCTGATTTGGATATTGAAGGCCAACCTTTGTAAAGAGATGCCGCATACAATCGAGCTGTGCATAAGCCTTAAAGGCTAACCCTAAATTTGCCAAGGAGATTGCTTCGTCGGCGCATGCGCGCCTCCTCGCAATGACAGGAATAGGGCAAGGGGATGGGAGAGCACGTCATTGCGAGGAAGCCCTTTTAGGGCTGACGAAGCAATCTCCCCCCGAAGATGCAGAGGAGGGTTATTGTCAAAATCCCATTAAGAAACGCTACAGCCTTTTCACCCACACCTTTTTGCCATCAGAGACCACCACAATCTTTATCACATTATCAAATCCCTTGGCTTTAAGTTCTTTGGCGTATGCCCTTTTTTCTATCTGGTCTATTGCCTCTTGTATGGCCTTTTCTGGGTCTTCCTTGTAAAAGCCTGTAATGGACTTCATCTCCATTAAAATGGCGGGCTTACTCTTGTTCTTTTTAGGCACTGCCAGAATGTCGTATCTTCCATATCCAAGCTCACGGTTTGAGCTTATCTCATACTCGTTTCCAAGGTGTAAGAGCATTCCAAGTACAAAGGCCTGATAGACCGCCTCAGGATTTTTTCCCTTCGCATCAAAGAATGACAAAGTAGTTATCACAAACTCATTAAGAAGGCGTTCAAACTGGTCAAGGTTGCCATCAACAAGTGCCCTAAGCATGGTGGTGAGTTTTCTGTTTCCAAAGGATTCTTTAAGCCATTTTGATATGATGTTTCTAAAGATGTAGCGGACTTCCCTATTGGGAACGGCAAGGGAGCAGACCAGGTTTTCATCTTCATACCAGGATTTTACGCACTTTAGATAACCGCAAAAGAAAAAGAGGCTGTAGATGTAGGTATCATCCTTTCTTAGCTCAGGAAACACGATATTTTTATCAATGATAGAATCAATGGTCTTTCCTGCAATTAGCCTTTCAATGTTTTCCCTTACATCCATTCCTCCATCAATCACAAGCTCTTTTATTAGGGCATTTGATGAGGTATTTGCCCAGTAAGGCTCGGGACGTGGAGGGTTAGAATCAATAAAATTTAGGATAGACCAGGGGTTGAATATGGTGTAAGAGCCAAACTTATAGCCGTTATACCAGGCATCTGCCTCAGAAAGCCTCTCTTCCATC
>JAMOUE010000030.1 GCA_027068235.1 Deltaproteobacteria bacterium
AAAATCACTTGGTGTCAGGCGTTTCTCCTTTACCCAGTATCTTGATATTGTAAAGGGGCTTTCAGAAGGCGTTAAAGACATGATCTATGTCTATTACCTAAGCCCCCATGAAGACAATCTCAATAAAATCATAAGGCAGCTATGGCCAGATAAGTTATTACCAAAATATAAGAATACCGTAAGTAAAGGGGCTTCCATCCAAGAGGCTGTCCACCAGATTTCAGAGGCCTTTTTGCGGGGGCTTATATCATCCACCTTTGGCCTCCAGCATCTCGATAACTTTGTGGCACGGCTTTATCAGGCCCTATCCAGTCAAAGGGAATACCTGACTCCAAGGGAACTTGATATGCTTCTCAGCTATGATCCTGAACAGGATTTGTGTTCCATTCATCAGCCAGACAAGGTTACCGGTAATTTGATACAGCTAGGTAATAAAGGGTACAATCTTCTTCTGTTGGCTGAGGCTGGAATCCCTGTTCCTCCTGCCATTATAGTTACTACCGAGGTGTTCAGATATTATTCCCTTTTTTATAAGCTTCATGGCGCCTATCAGAATTTCAGACGGCAGGTCAGGGAAGGTATTAGAGAACTAGAAGAGCGTTCAGGTATGCGTTTTGGCGATCCAGTTAATCCGCTTCTTTTGTCTGTTAGAAGTGGGGCAGCTATCTCCATGCCTGGTATGATGTCCACGGTTATAAACGTGGGGATGAATCCCAAGATAGCAGAGGGGCTTGCCTCAAAATATGGGAATGTATGGTTTGCATGGGACAACTACCGTAGATTCATACAGTCTTGGGCCATGTCTTTCGGGCTTGAAAGAGAGGTATTTACCGGCTTGATGCAGGCCCATAAGGCCAGGTATAAGGTTGAAAAGAAAAGGCAGTTTACTGGTCAACAGATGAAAGAGCTTGCACTTGCTTACAGAGAGACCGTTGTCTCCAAGGGCATTGTGATAGAAGATGATCCCTTTGAGCAGCTTCTTACTTCCATAAGGCTTGTGCTAAATTCATGGGATTCTGAAAAGGCAAGGGCCTATAGGGAGATCATGGAGATATCTGATCATTGGGGCACAGCGGTAATAATTCAGGCCATGGCCTATGGTAATCTGTCAAATAATTCAGGGACAGGCGTGCTTTTTACTGCAAATCCTTACAAAAAACTTGATAGAGTGAGTCTGTGGGGGGATTATACCGTTGGAAATCAGGGTGAAGATATTGTTAGTGGCCTTGTGGCCACCAACCCCATCTCTGTAGAGCAGAGTGAGGAGCTTGGACTCGACGTTGATGAGAGTCTTGAGAAGAGGTTTCCTCAGATTTACGAGGCCCTCTTGGATAGGGTTAGGTATTTGATATTCGAGAAAAAGTGGACTCCCCAAGAAATAGAATTTACATTTGAAGGTCCTGAGCAGGACAAGTTGTTCATACTTCAAACGAGAGACATGGTCACTAAAAGGCGGACCCGTGTTGCTGTGTTTGTTCCGTCTGCTGAGCTTGAGGCCAGTTATCTTGGTAGGGGTATTGGTGTTAGTGGTGGTGCCTTAAGCGGTAAGGCTGTGTTTACTTTGGAAGAGATTGAAAAGATTAGAAAGACGGAACCTGAGACAAAACTAGTTTTAATACGGTCTGATACGGTTCCTGATGATATTAAGGAGATTTCAGCAGCAGATGGTATCCTAACTGCCAAGGGAGGCCAGACCTCTCATGCTTCTATCGTTGCCTTCAGACTAGATAAAACCTGTGTTGTTGGCTGCGAACAGTTAAAGGTATATGATTTAGAAGGAAAGGCAGAGATAAATGGATATGTTATCCGCTCTGGAGATTACGTGAGTATAGATGGTAGAAAAGGCTTTGTTTATTTGGGTAAACATCCGATACGCACTGAGGAGGAAAAATCGCTAGTTTAAGATCGTAAAATTTTTTTAGTAGGCTATAGACTTTTGTCCAAATTATTTTTAAAAAAAAGTAAGTGGAGTTAAAGAAGGAAGAATTTTTAAAAATTAAGGAAGACTGGAGGTGTCTTAAATGTCTGGAGCCCGCCCCATGAAGCTTGGTATTAACGGACTTGGAAGAATTGGGAAATTAAGTTTGTGGTATCATGTAAGTAAGAAGGATTTTTCAGAGATAGTAATCAACATTGGTCGTCAGGTAGGTAGGGGGCTTGAAGATATAGCTCATGCTATCGAAATGGACAGTACCTACGGTAGGCTTGGGACATATCTTTATGGCCACAAATGTCCAAGGGTGATTGAAAACCTTGACGAAAAGACCGGGAGCATGACCGTTGACGGTGTGCCAGTTACTATATTGCGTGAGAGTCGGAATCCGCGCGGTATCAAATGGGCAGAACATGATGTGAAGTTGGTAGTGGATACCACAGGTGTATTTCGTGATCCAACTGCACCACCAGATGATCCAAAGGGCAGCCTCAGGGGGCACCTTGAGGCAGGTGCGGAGAAAGTGATCCTTTCAGCGCCGTTCAAAATTAAGGATAAGGCGGCCGATATGCCCGATGACTCAGTAACCACCGTAATGGGCATCAATGAGGATGATTATATCCCTGAGAAACATACCCTTATATCGGCAGCTTCTTGTACCACTACTTGTCTTTCTTTTATGGTCAAGCCCATTTTGGACCACTTTGGAGCCAATAGAATATTATCTGCTTCAATGGTCACGGTACACGCTGCAACTGGCAGCCAGCAGGTTCTAGATAGGTTGCCAAAGGCTGGAGCAAAAGATCTTAGAAAGAACAGGAGTATCTTTAACAATATCATTTTGACCACCACTGGTGCAGCTAAGGCATTGGCTTTGGTCATACCGGAGATGAAAAATATTGGCTTCATCGCAGAGTCTGTTCGTATACCTACCAACACCGGTTCATTGATAGTGCTTGTATTGACCATTCATGATGAAAGTCTTGAAGATCCAATCAATAGGAATGTGATAAATTCTATATATAAAAATGCCGCTGAAGGTCCTATGAAGGGCAAACTTCTCTACACTGAGACCCAACACGTTTCTAGCGACATAATTGGTATGCCAGCGGCTGCTGCTATTATTGAAGGAACAGAAACACATACCAGAACGGCTGCAATTCAGATAGATCCTAGAAAGGCTTGTAGAGGCCTTGAAGAATCTACCCAGATAATCTGCGATACCATAAGTGTGCCCGTAACTCAGGTAGTTATTTATGGCTGGTATGATAATGAGCTAGGAAGCTATACAAATATGCTCGGTGAAAGGACAACATCCATAGCAGATTCGATGTTATAGCTGAAGTGGTAAGGAGGCACTTGATGATAAGGTTTATAGACCAGCTTAATCTTACAGAAAAGCGGGTGTTTTTGCGGGTTGATTTTAATGTCCCTCTAGATGAGAAGCTCCGCATAACCGATGATAATCGTATAAAAGCAGCTTTGCCCACCATTATAAACGCCTTGGATGGTGGTGCGCGGCTTATAGTCGCCTCTCATCTTGGCAGGCCAAAGGGTGAAAAAAAGCCAGAATTCAGTCTGGCTCCAGTGGCAGAACGACTTGGTTTGCTCCTCGAAAAGAAGGTGCAGATGGCACCAGATTGTATAGGTAAAGATGTTGAGGATATGGTGGCAAAACTGGAGGCAGGCCAGGTTTTGATGCTTGAAAACCTTAGATTTTACAAAGGTGAAACAGAAAATGACCCTGATTTTGCCGATGCCCTCGCCAAACTTTGTGATGTATATGTGAATGATGCATTTGCAGTCTCTCATAGGGCCCACGCTTCTGTAGTAGGTGTGCCCGAGCGGGTAAGTGAGTGCGGTGCAGGTTTCTTGATGAAAAATGAGATAACCTACTTTGAAAAGGCCATGAAGGATCCGGAACGGCCATTTCTTGCCATTTTAGGTGGGGCTAAGGTCTCCAGTAAGCTTGGTGCCATAGAAAATATATTGCCCAAAGTAGATAGTCTCATCATTGGCGGGGCCATGGCCAACACTTTCCTGCTTGCCAAGGGATTACGTGTTGGAAAATCATTGGTCGAAGAGGAACTGGTGGATACTGCTAAGGCCATTATGGAAAAGGCATCTGAATCAGGCACCAATCTTTTGTTGCCAGTGGATGTTGTCGTGGCAAAGGAGCTGGCCCCGGATGTATCTTATCAAGAGGTTCCTGTTGATCAGGTACCTGAAGATATGATGATAGTTGACATTGGTCCACGTACCATTGAATTGTTTGTTCAGGAAATAAAAAATGCAA
>JAMOUE010000031.1 GCA_027068235.1 Deltaproteobacteria bacterium
ATGCCAGCAAGTCAAAACTTCCTGGTCCCATTTTAGGAGTTACATAGAGAACGTGGCCACCAATGGTGTTGATCTCTGGGTCCTGATTGGGCAACCCTCTATCATCATTGTAGTAGTAGTAAAATAGCTGGGAATCCAATCCAGGCATAAGGGTATCTTTTATGGTAAAGACAGCGGTTAAGATGTCAATATCATGGATTTTGTAACCGTTTGTCTTGTTTTCCATGTAATCGAGATAGAAACCGCCCTGTGTAGGCTGAAAACCTGCAACTGTGAAGTTGTAGTTCCTGTCGTTCCATGTGACCTGAAATCCGTCAAAGGAACGTCCCACACGTGACCACTCAAATCCTCCAATAAGCCTCTGGGATATGCGAAGCTTTCTCAACCACTGTAGACGCTTATTTTTAGGCTTTGTTCCAAATTCTAGGCCGCTGTTGTATTTAAAACGTCCAATGGTTGCACTTAACTTTTTGCATCCTGGCCAGTAGCCCCTTAACCATAGTTGGTCTATTCCTACCTTACCAACATCTCTGGCACCGTTGTTCTGGCCATAATAAAGGGCACCTGTTCCATATGATCCATGTCTTGGAAGACCAAAGAATTGGGTCCAGTTAATCTCACTGTATGCATCTACAAGGCTGGAGTTGAATCCAAAGCCAAGACGCATCTTGCTGGAGACAAAGTCATACTGGTCATCACGGGTGTTTGGTTTTTCAAAAGTAGACCAGTTTTCATACCTTATCTCTTCTTTGAACTTGATGTATGCATTGTCATTAATTTTGTAGGCAAAGGCATTGGCTGCTGTCATAAACAACAGAGCCAACAACAAGGCCCAAATTGGTTTTTTCATTATCCTTACCTCCTCATTCTTTTTTAAATGGAACAAGGCTGTGGCTTATAAAAACCACAGCCTTTGTCTGTCTTTATGCTCAGAAGAGCTTACCTATTAAAGAGGACCAGTGCTCATTACAGTGCTTAGTTCCTCTATCTTGTTATTCTTTATACGATAGTTGTAGATCTGCTGAAGGTCTTTATACATCTGGAATATCATAAAGAAACCGTGCCAGTGAGCATAGTCAGGCCCGTTCATAGCAGCACCCTGGCGAGCACGCCTTCCTGCATGATGCCACAGGTAATACATGATTTCCTGGAAACCGTCTGCCCATGGATCTTTTCCAAGGAGTCCTTTGGCCTTAAGCTCTTTTTTCATCTTTACAGCGCCATCCCAGTAGAAGTTGTAAAGGGCTACTGCATCATCAAGTGTTCTGATCTCTTTCTGGATCTGGGTTGGGCCATGACAATTGGCACATACGCGCCTCATAAGTTTGGCACCCTTTTCGCCATCGCCTCTTTCTCCAGAACGAATGACACTCTTTGGATGAACAAGATCCCATTTCAATCTTTCATTTATATTGTGAGTGGTGCTCAAATCCCCAATTCCGCTCATATGACAGGTTGCGCATGTTGGGGCAGTGTAATCTCCTGGCTGCCATGCATCAGGAGCACTATCCCATTCCCAAGTTTCGCCCTGGGTAGCAAAGATCTGTCCATGCTTGCTTTCCATGTAGATTTCGATGTCTGGATGGTCTGGTCCAAGATGGCAACTGGCGCAAGCTTCAGGCTTTCTTGCCTCTTCCACAGAGAACTGATGCCTTGTGTGGCAGACAGTACAGGTTCCAATGGAGCCGTCTGGATACCTGGTGCCAACACCACCTGGCCAAGTATTTTTTACTGGCTTGTGATCTGGCCCAAGCTCAACCTGACCACCGTGGCACATTTGACATCCGGCTGCCCTGGATGCCCAGTTGCTGGAGTTGGCCCTGCTGTTACCAATGAACTGTGCTCCCTCTAGATGATACATTAGGTTCAGAGTCTTTTCCTTAACTACAACAGGATGACTTGCGAGCTTTGCATGGCCGCTTTTAAGAAACTGCTCAACCTCTTGTGGATGGCAACGTGAACAGGTACGGGAAGATACCATAGGAGATATGTACACATTAGATCCACTTAGACCTGAACACTGACTTGCCATTGGAGAGCTCTTCTCCACTACATGACAGTCGTAACAGGTAACTGTTGCATGAGCCATTTTTCCCTTTTTCCATGACTCAACAATGCCAGGGGTCTTCTTTGAATGACACTCTATACATTTTGCTGCTTCAGGGGACATGCCACGCTTGATTACAAGCTCCTTATGGAGCTTTGGCGTAACCGTATTTGCGCCCTCTTCAGCACATGCCACACTGCATATCAGGCCAAGGAACATTGTGGCCAGTATCAGTGTGCCTGTTCTACCAAATAATTTTTTCATCTTTACCCTCCTTATTTATTTTTTCTCAAGACAAAGCAAAACTTATTTAGTGTTTTTGTTTTGTGCAATTTCTCTAAAAGCACTAACGAGGTCACCATGGCCAACCTCATGGTGACAATCAAGGCAGGTCCTTTCAGTTTCACCAAGCTCATAAGCTCTATGGGCAGTAAATGCCTTTGTTGGTATGCCAGCAGCAACAAGTTTTTTATGGCATTCTTTACACCCTGACTCATAAGCTTCGTGAACATATGGCCCCCTGTTTTTCCACAAAGCAAGCCAATCGGTCTTTTTACCAATTAAATGTGCCTTCATGTCGTGAAGACCCGCTTTCATTTTTGTCTTGAGGTAATTCCAGAGACTGTCATGGGGAAGATGGCAGTCAACGCATTTCGCCCTGATGACACCCATGGAATCATATCCATGTTTACCTGCTGCCCATGTCTGATGAAATGGATGCATTTCATGGCAGGAATTGCAAAACTCAACCGTACTAGTAGATTTTACTTTTTGAGCGGAAAAAAAGGCCAAGACAAGGGCAACAAGGAAGGCGATCAAACATGCCACTAAAACTGCCCCCCCATTACTATTAATTATCCTCATGAGAACCCTCCTGCATTGGTTATGAAGGTTAAAATTTAAGCTAAATAATTTTAGCTAATTTTTCTGTTACTATGTTGTTAAATATGTTACTAAAATGTAACATATTTAATCTTATTTGATTTAATTGTAAACACGATTCATTTTAAAATAAAGAGGAAAGGGCAGGGAGAAAAAATATGGCTGTTTTTTTCAAAAAGGATGACATGAAATTTGAACCTCATCCCAAGTTTGATGGGGTAAAAATTGCAAAACTGGCAGGAAAGGCTCAGGACTCTGCCATAGGGGTTTCTATACTTTTGCTCTCCAAAGAGGTAGAAATCCCTGTTCATACCCATGATGAAAATTTTGATTCTATCTATTGTATTGAGGGAAACGGAGAAATATACAAAGAGGGCAGTTGGCATCCTCTAAATCAGGGAGATTACTGTCTGGTCTTTCCACAAGAGAAGCACGGTGTCAGATGCGGCAAAGGTGGTGAGCTTAAACTTTTTATTGTTCACACTCCGCCTCTTTTTTAGTTGTAGCCTGTATGTTTTTAAGGCTTGGCCACAAGATACTCTTCTGGATAATAGTTATATTTGGAATTTTTGGATTTATATTTCTTGTTTGGCAGGGAAACCAGTATAGACAGGCAGGAGTCTCCCAGCTTCTTCAGCAGGCTAGGGGAATTTATCACTATGTAGTACTTTCCAGGCAACTTATCTCTAGCTGGCATGGAATCTATATAAAAAAGGGAGACAAGTATGTAAGAATGACTCCTGCTGCCTTTACTGGGGAACTTGCTGCCTTTTCAGGTAAAAAAGCCCCTTTTTCATTAAAGATTGCAGTACTAAACAGCAGTAATCCAGAACATGTGCCTGACAGTTTTGAAAGGCAAGCCATACTAGATATAAAGACTCAGAAAAAGAAAGAGGTTTGGAGATTAGAGTGTAATAAAGATATCTACCGTTTCCGGTATGCAGCCCCATTGGTATTTGAAAACGAATGCCAGAGCTGTCATAGCAAGAAGCCAAAGGTAAAGATACTAGGCTGTATATCTATAGGGCTTAATGCAAATAAGTTTTTCACTGTTCTTGAACGAGACTTGATACACTATGTCATATATATGATTAGTGGGATAGTAATAATATTAACTCTCCTATGGTTCATGTTGAGAAATTTCGTGTTGAGGCCTCTGAATGAATTAAGCCTTGCAGCAGAGAAGGTAAGAGCAGGCAATTTTGACGTTCGGGTACATCTTAATCAAAGCCTAGAGTGGCAAAGTGTTGGAGAGAACTTCAACAATATGGTGAAAACCCTGGCCAAGAAA
>JAMOUE010000032.1 GCA_027068235.1 Deltaproteobacteria bacterium
GTTTGGTGAACCCCGTTGAAAAAATACCATTTCCCCTCTACGTATTTGGCAGCAGGTGCTGCAATAAATTCGTCAATAGAATAGTCGGAGTTAAAAAAGAGCCACTGGACTCCTGAAAGCTCTTGAGCGTCTGGTACGATAAGCTCTGCAGACAGAATCGAATCCTTTCCCCTGTAAAATAGCTGTCCACCTTGGACCATGACACCCTTTTTCTTGTTGACGCCAAGCTCCATCTGCAGGATGAATCCTGCTGCCTCCTCGGCCTTGGGGACAAGAAATAGGTTCATGAGCATGAATAATATCCCAAAGATGGTTGCAGATGCCATTACAGGCATAAAAATCTTTTTGGGCGGGATTCCTATAGAACGCATGGCCATGATTTCCCTGCTTTTTCCAAGGGTTACCATGGTTAGCAGACCTGCCAGCAAGATGGCCAGAGGAGAAAGCTGATACACAATCTTTGGGCATATGAGGCCAAAATAGACGATTACAGTTAGAAAACTTACCCCTTTACCTAGAAAGTCTGGCAGGGTTTCAAAGGCCTCTATGAGAAGGTATAGGCCTGTGAGACCGAAAAAAAGTACGGCAAGATAGGCAATGTATCGCTTTGCAATGTAGCCTTGTATTATCATTGTTATCTAAAGACAGCTCCCTTTCTATGCAAAAGGACAAGGGAATATATTGTCAGGCCAGAAAAAATAAGGTTTGGTAGCCAAACACCCAAGGCAGGTGTAAGGGTTCCTTCATCAGCCAAAGTGGTGCCAAAGAGGATGGAAAGGTAATAGGCCAAAAATGCGCTTAAACCTGCACATACTCCTGTTGATATGCCGCCTCTTCCAAAAAATATTCCAAGTGGCGCTGCCAGAAGGCCAAGGAGCAATGCTCCAAAGGGTACACCTATGCGTTTGTGAAACTCGATAAGATACTTGGTACGATCCCTTTTAGAAACACCAGGGGTGTGAGCAGCATGGTAAAGCTCAAGGGTTGTCATTTCTCCGCGGCGTTTTTTATCGGACCTAGACGAGGCCATTAGGGAAAGAATATACCTTTGAAAGGAAATGGTGTCTGCCATATTGTAGTTTTGGTCAATCCTGACAAGCCTGCCGTCGATT
>JAMOUE010000033.1 GCA_027068235.1 Deltaproteobacteria bacterium
GATTAGTTCAAGGGCCATCTTGCCTGATTTAATGTCTGTTGAAAGGCTACCCCTCTTTGCAAGTATGGAGTAGGTCATTGCCTTTCCCCTTGCGTCCTTTATATATATTCCTTGGTATCTTCTTCCTTGGGTGGCCTTATCCACAAAAAATGTCAGTCCTTTCATGGGAGTAAAGAATTGTTTTTCAGGTAGCCCTCTCATAAGCGCCTTTTCAGTAATGGCATTCATAAAATTACTCGTCTGCCTTTTGGCCTGAGGTACCACAAGACCTGATATGACAAGGCCTGTAATAAAAGCAGCCATACTGATCAAGACTACTGGTGCAACTATCCTACCTGGACTTATTCCACAGGCGAAAAGGGCTATTATCTCGCTTTCTTTAGATAGCCTTATGAATGCGATTAGCACACCAAGAAGTGTGCATATTGGAATGAGAATATAAAGAAATATTGGTAGCATAAGGAGGTTTAGCTTTAAAAATTCCATAAAGCTTATGCCTGCAGCAAGAAGAGGCTCAAGATGTGTAAAAAGCTTTCCTATTAGAAACAGAAGGCTCATTGCCCCTAGTGAAAAGAAAAAGGGAAGGGCAACCTCCTTTAATATCATCTTGGTGACAATGGTGTTAGGGATGCGAAAGAAAAACATCAGCCTGCATACTCGCCTATTTCTATAAGAAAGGAGTCTACAGCCTCCTGCCAGGGTCTTGGTCTTTGGCCTGTGATCTTTTCAAAGCGTTCCAGGTTAAGAACGGAGTATTTTGGCCTTTTGGCAGGTCGTTTAAACCTGTCAGATGAAATTGGCTCCACATTTACCTTGTTTCTGCCGGCCTTTTTCAGGGCGTAGCAACAAAGATCATACCAGGTGCAGCAACCACTGTTGGCAAAGTGTACTATACCTTGGGCATTATTTTTTAGTAGAAGCAAAACAGCCATGGACAGGTCCTTTGTATAGGTGGGTCTACCCATTTGGTCATTCACAACCTGTAAGGATTCTCTTGTTTTTGAAAGCTCCAACATTGTCTTTATGAAGTTTGGCCCTTCTTTGCCAAAAAGCCACGATGTCCTTACGATAAGATGGTTGGGGCATGTTTGTGTAATGTAATTTTCCCCCTGAAGCTTGGATCTGCCATACACGTTAATTGGATTTGGAGGGTGATCTTCACGGCAGGGTGTAGTAGCCGTGCCGTCAAATACATAGTCTGTACTAATATGAATAAGCTTAATATTTAGCTTTTTGCATGCCTTTGCCAAGTTTTCAGGCCCCTTTGCATTTACATCAAAGGCAACCTGGCTTTGATCTTCGCAAAGGTCTACCTTTGTAAATGCGGCGCAGTTAATAACGGCTTCAGGTGCTATGCTGGTAAAACTCTTTTGTACCTGTGTGTAGTCTGTAATATCAAGCCTTTTCTTTGACATGGCTATCACCTCGAATGCTTCTTCAAGGGCCTTTGCCATGTCTTTACCAAGCATTCCTGCCGCTCCTGTTATAAGGGCCTTTGGCTTCATAAATCCTTACCGTAGTGATCCCTGTAATATGTTTGGTATTGACCAGATAAGATCCTTTGCCACCAATTCTGATTTTCAAGGTACCATTTTACTGTCCGTTCCATGCCAGTTTCAAAGTCAACATCCGGGCTCCATGATAGTTCTTTTTGGGCAAGAGAGATATCCATTGCATAACGCCTATCGTGCCCTGGACGGTCATCTACAAATTCGATGAGTTCTCTTGGTTTGTTGAGAAGTGTCAGGATCGTTTCAACTACCTGGAGGTTTGTGAGTTCACAGTTGCCACCCAAGTTATATATGCCACCAGCTTTTCCGTGTTCAAGGGCAGCAAGAACTCCACGGCAGTGGTCATCAACAAAGATCCAGTCGCGTATGTTTAGACCATCGCCATAGATTGGAAGTCTTCTGCCTTGGAGACAGTTTATTATCATAAGAGGAATAAGTTTTTCAGGAAACTGGTAAGGACCATAGTTATTTGAACATCGGGTTATGACCACAGGAAGGCCAAAGGTCTTCCAAGCTGCCCTGCACAAAAGGTCTGACGATGCCTTTGAGGCAGAGTAAGGGCTGTTTGGAAGCAGGTGGTCGTCTTCCCGAAAAGGTGGATCGTCTTCTTTTAGGCTGCCATACACCTCGTCTGTAGATACATGGAGAAATGGACCTTTGCAGCCTGCCTTTCTAAAACAGTCGAGAAGTACCTGGGTTCCAAGGACGTTTGTTATGATGAAAGGGTGTGCGCTTTTAATGGAGCGGTCTACGTGGCTTTCTGCTGCAAAATTGACCACAGCATCTACTTCTTTCATCAAGGAAGAGATCAATTCTTCATCTTCAATCCTTCCTTTTACAAAGGTGTAAAGGGGGTGATCCTCAAGATCTGAAAGATTTTCCAGGTTACCTGCATAGGTTAGGGCATCCAGGTTTATGATCTCATATTGCCTTTCCTTTAAGAGAAGACGTATGAAATTGGTTCCTATGAATCCGCATCCACCTGTAACTAGTAACTTCTTGAATTGTTTTTTCATGGTTCATGCCTGAACAATCTAGAGATCTCTAAAGTTTAAAGATTGATGCCAAATTCGAGGAAATCGATGGTTTCCATGTCTGGAGGATAGTTATTCCTAAAGAACTCAATGGCCTTTTCCTTTACCAGCCTGGCAGAATCAAGACTCAAGAGTTCCTGAACGAAGTCAGCACACTCTTCCTGGTTACTTTGTCTGATGATCTTTTTTGTCTTTGGAATGGCCATGGCATTCATACTCAACTCATCAAGGCCCATTCCAAGAAGTATTGGTATGTAAAGGGGTTCTGCTGCCATCTCTCCACACATTCCAACTTCAATACCCTCTTTATGCCCAGAGTCAACTGTCATCTTGATCATCCTTAGAACACCCGGATGCAAAGGCTCATACAAGTGGCATACTGCCTCATTCACCCTGTCTATTGCAAGAGAGTATTGTATAAGATCGTTGGTTCCAATGCTGAAAAAATCTGCCTCCTTAGCCAGTATGTCAGAGGTTAGGACTGCAGTTGGCACCTCTATCATGATGCCTATCTTGATGTCTCTGTTAAAGGGTATTCCTTCTGCCTCTAGC
>JAMOUE010000034.1 GCA_027068235.1 Deltaproteobacteria bacterium
AATCTCACGGGTTCAGGCTATCTTTGCCAAGCAATGGCAGAGCACGGCTCCAAAAGGTACCTTTATTGAAAAACAGCCTGGCAAATGGGTGAGAAAGTAAAAAAGATAAGGCGCAGATACAGACCATAACATAATGGCAATTATTTGCTGTTAACATATTTATTTAAGATGATTTAAGTTGTAATAAGGTTATATGGGTTGCCATGGCACTTTCGTCTGTTATAAGGCACTAGAAGTGCTATGGCAACGGCCACACTCGTGTATCAGTCTGTCATTAAGGAAGGGCTCGCAAGAGTATTTAGAAGTTTTGCACACATTTGTTATTTCTACTTGGGTTTATTCGTTTCGCTAAATAGAAATAGTGGGTTTGTTCATCTCTTTGTGTTCATAAAACGCTCATAATATTTTTAAGGCAGATCAGAGAAAAGATTCTAAAGTATGTAATGGTAAGGCGTACAAGGACGGAAATAATCAAGTATTTCAGTAAAGACCTAAAGGAAAGAGGTCTTACATTCCCAGAACTCGAAGAACCAAGGCGGATTGTCTATACCTTCGATTCCCAAATAGACAAGGTCTTTTCAAATACTATAGGCCTCTTAAGGGAGCTCAAATATGCCCGCTATACCCCGCTTCTTTACCTCAAAAAGAGGCTTTCCGACTTTGAACAGCAGAGTCAGAAAAATGTAGGCGGATTTATGAAAAGCATGCTGGTGAAGCGCCTTGAAAGCAGTTTTTTTGCCTTCAGAAAGACTCTGGGGCGTTTTATCGAGTCCTATTCAGCATTTATTGACATGCTGGACCGCGGGGAAATCCTCATAAGCAAAAAGGTAAATATCTATGAGCTCTTGGACGAAGACAACGAAGAGAAGATCCTGAGCCTGCTTGAAGAGGGCAAACTTCAAAGATTCAAGGCGGAAGACTTTAGGGAGGATTTCAAGGAAGATCTTTTAAGGGATAAAGCTATACTCAGGAAAATAAGGGAACTTTGGAGAGACGTAGACAAGGACCCTAAGCTT
>JAMOUE010000035.1 GCA_027068235.1 Deltaproteobacteria bacterium
CTTGACCTTCAAATTGGTTATCAGCTTGTTGTGGGCTTGAGAGGGAAAGATATATTTTGCTTCAAGTACGCCGTCTATTCTGAACATTATCCTGCACGAACGGTCGCTTGGAGTTATATGAATATCTGTTGCTCTTTGGATTACAGCGGCAGTTAGAATCAGTTCTGTAAGGGCAGTCATGTCCAGTTCATAACCTGGACGCTGACTCATCAAATGAATAGCCCTTGATATTTCTTCATCAACAGGATGTTCTATTAGATAGTAATGCCTTTCTACCAGCTTTCTAATATCACCTTCAGCTCCAACAAAGAGTTTGGTCCTCAATCCTGTTGCCCTAAGTATTATCTGGCTGGCATCTAGATTATGTGGATCAGCACTTGCTATTTCTATTTCATTGCCATTTATCCTGAGAGGTAGAACATGTTGAACCCTTGCAATATGGGAAGGGACGCGTCTTATTGCTTCTTGATCTGGAGTAAAGGATTTTAAGTCGATGTAGGGTACACCTGTTTGCTTTGAAAGTGCTAAGGCTAACTCAGAATCTGTAATGATGCCAAGGCGTATAAGGCATTCACCTAGTTTCTCGCCTGTGGCCTTTTGTTCTGCTAGGGCAAATTGTATCTCTTGTTCAGTGACCAGTCCTTGTTCTTTAAGGAGAGTTCCAAGTGTTTTTTTTATCTTTGTCATGACTTAAGAATGAAGACTGTGGATTGACAATTAGCATTTGAAATAATAGTGGCCCGACCATGATTTATGGTCAGACCACACTTAAAGATCAGCAGACTAAAATTCTACTATCCATCCTGCATGGACATAGGCAGTTGTACTGGCATCTGGCCACTGGCCATCAGTACAAGTTTGTCCTGGAGCTGCTTGAAAGGTGCCTGATGCACAGTTGGCAACACCGTCAACCATCCTATCTATGGCTATAGCAAAGTCTGTGGGTAGAGATTGCAGCCTTAGGTAATTTCTATTTCTGCCGTTGAAGGAACCGTAATAGTAGCCCACCCAGG
>JAMOUE010000036.1 GCA_027068235.1 Deltaproteobacteria bacterium
GTCGCCATGACGATTGAGCACGCAAAGAGTACGGCAACCGGCCCCTGGGAATTTTCCTATCAGGAGATATCCGCACAGGCAGCATAATTGCCTAAAAAAGATGAAATGAATAATTGATCCCCCCGAAAAGGCCGAAGCCGCCCAACTAAATTGCTGAACGGCCTCGATTGCTCCTTTCACACATGGTGAATGAGTCTATTAATATAATCGGCAAGAACAGCTTATCTGTTAAGGACTTTTGTATTGTCAACAAATATAACTATCCGATTTTATAGCAAATAAGCTATACTCATTTGTATCAAATAAATTTCCTAGTGTAATTTTTTAAGAGTATCCATTTATGGTGGATATTAAAAATATGTTTATCTGTCATTATCAAAAATATTGCAAAATTGTAACATCCAAGTAAAGTTCTGGCCTAAATGAAGGCCGTAGGTAAAAAAAGAAAAAGAACAGCAACGGCAGAGATAGATTACTCTGCAGCAGAAAATATATCCCAGAGTCGTCAGATAGAAGAGCTTTCCTGCCTTTACGAGGTGGCAAAGACCCTTTCCAGCTCCAACAATCTCAGGGCGGCCCTTATGGAGGTCCTTGAGATTCTGGCCGACAAGTTTGGTCTTGTACGCGGTACAGTTACCCTTTTGAATCCAGATTCCTCTGAACTACAGATAGAGGTTGCTCATGGTCTTAGTTTTGAGGCAAAGAAAAGGGGACATTATAAGCTTGGTGAAGGTATAACTGGAAGGGTAGTAGCCACCGGACAACCCATAGTCATACCAAATATTACAAAGGACCCCCGCTTCTTGAACCGTACACGCAGTAGAAAGACTTCAGAGTCTAACTTGCCCATTTCATTTATCTGCGTACCTATAAACCATGGAAACTTTACCATAGGAGCGTTAAGCGTTGATAGGTATTCTACTCCTGGTGTCTCTCTTGAGGACGATCTTAGGCTTCTTACCATTATAAGCAGTATTATTGCCCAATCCGTCATAAGATTGCACGAGGCCAACAAGGAGCGGCAGTCGCTTTTATCAGAAAATAGAAAACTGAAAATGGCCCTTGCTGAAAAGTATAAGGTTGAGAGTCTCGTTGGTAACTCTAGCCAGATGCAAGAGGTCTTTGACATGATAATGCGCGTTGCAGACAGCAATGCAACTGTACTGCTTCGTGGTGAGAGTGGAACAGGCAAATCCATGATTGCAAAGGCCATTCACTACAACAGCCGTCATGCAAAAGGGCCCTTTGTCAGTGTAAATTGTTCTGCACTCCCTGAATCTCTTATTGAAAGCGAGCTTTTTGGGCATGAAAAGGGGGCCTTTACAGGGGCAGTTCAAAGGAAAAAAGGACGGTTTGAGCTTGCCAACAAAGGAACCATTTTCCTGGATGAGATAGGGGATTTGCCACTGAGTGTTCAAGTGAAACTCTTAGGTGTTATTCAAGAAAAGGAATTTCAAAGGGTTGGGGGCACCAAATCAATACGTGTTGATTGTAGGATAGTGGCTGCGACCCACAAGAATCTTGAAGAGGCCATGGAACGAGGGGAATTTAGGGAAGACCTTTACTACAGGCTCAACGTGTTTCCAATATTTCTTCCTCCCCTGAGAGAGAGAAAGACCGACATCATATTGCTTGCAGAACATTTTTTGGAAAAATTTGCCAATGAACATGAA
This sequence comes from Deltaproteobacteria bacterium, assembly GCA_027068235.1. Taxonomy (GTDB): domain Bacteria; phylum Desulfobacterota; class Dissulfuribacteria; order Dissulfuribacterales; family QOAL01; genus JAADCZ01. The sequence continues at coordinate 1,674 of JAMOUE010000036.1, forward strand.
AAGGAGATCAAGCGTTTTTCCAAGGCAGCTCTCGATTGTCTTATGCAATATAATTGGCCTGGAAATGTGAGAGAGCTACAAAATTACATAGAGCGGGCTGTATTGATCTGTGATGAAGACATCTTAAGGATTCATCATTTACCTGCAAATCTTCAGATAACAGGAGATGATCTTGCAGAGTCTGGTGCAAGGCCAAGTTTTGAGGAGGCCGTAGCCAATTTTGAAAAGGAGCTCATAATAGAGGCACTTACTGAAACGAGGGGTAATCAGACAAGGGCTGCAAAGCTTCTTGGTACAAGCCTGCGCATAATCAATTACAAGGTCAAAAAGTATCAGATAGATACTTCTATATTTAAAAGAGCATCCTGACAATATTCAAATGGCCCGCAGAAGTTACAGAAATCACAGACAAAGAGCACCAAAACGCAAGAGAGATCCCTCTTTTTTCCTTCCTCCTCCATCTATTGAAGATTCTCAAAAGAGTCTTTTCAGTGACGTGGCCACTGGGCCAAGCATAATTCCAAGGCCAAAACACTGCATAAGCAGAAAGAACATCGAACCAGAGGCCCTGAAGGTGCTTTACAGGCTGAAGGACCACGGATATCTGGCATATTTGGTAGGGGGCAGTGTAAGAGATTTACTACTTGGCAAAAAGCCAAAGGATTTTGACATTGGAACAGATGCCACCCCAGAAGAGGTGCGGAAACTTTTTCGTTACAGTCGAATAATTGGAAAGAGATTCAGGCTTGTTCACGTCTATTTTCGTGGTGGAAAGATTATTGAGGTGTCTACCTTCAGAAGGCAGATTGAGCTGGATGACCGTGAGGCCTTTAGAGAGGGGCTGGGTCCAGACAGCATATTCGGCAGTCCAAAAGAAGATGCATTCAGAAGAGATCTAACCATCAACGGCCTATTCTATAACATCGCTGATTTTAGCATCATCGACTATGTAGGAGGAATCAAGGATCTACAGGCAGGTGTTATCAGGACCATAGGTGATCCAGAAAGGCGTTTTATCCGAGATCCTGTAAGGATGCTTCGGGCCATAAGACATGCTGCAAGGACAGGCTTTAAGATAGATGATGTGACGTGGCAGGCCATATTAAGGCACGGGGATAAGATAAGGCTTTGTGCCATCCCCAGGGTACGGGACGAATGGTTGAAGGATATCGGCTCTGGTTTTGCCTCTGCTTGGATGAAGTTGATGCTTGAATCCGGTATGTTTCACCATGTATTTCCTGGCCTTTCTCTATATCTGTCCCACGAGGATAAAGCCGAAGAGACCAAAAAACTCCTTATTTCTATGCTGAAACAGGTTGATAGGCTCGTAAGAACAGACGGTAAAACTCTTGGTGATTCTTTTTTCGTAGCTGCAATGGTCTATCCACTTTTACATCTCTCACCACAGTGGAAGGCCCTTGAGCCAGTGAAGGTGAGATGGCCAACCCATGAGGTCAGGGCCCTTATTGATTCAATATTTTTCCCCTACGATTTCAAAAGGGCAGATAGGGAACATCTTGCTCAACTTCTTTCCAGCCAGTGGCCAATAATCTTTTGTGCAGCAAAAGGTAGATGGCAGAAACGAGTTTATAACAAGGCTATGTTTCCTGAATCACTGCTTCTTTACAACTGTTTGCAACGAGCTCAAGGACAACCAGTTTTAGAGATGTCTGATATCTCTTCCAAGGGAAGGTCAAAGGCAAAAGGAAATGGGAAAAGAGGACGTAGAAGAGGCAGGCCGAGACATTTGAGAAGTAGGTCAGGAGGGAAGCAGACATGAAACTAAGACAGAATGCAAGGGAATTGGTCCTTTTGGAGCTGTCTGGAACAGGGTTACTCCTTGGAGAAGTACGGTATAACAAGCAGACGGAGACAGTAATCTTTGCATTGGAAAAGTCGGCATTTTTTGATTTTTACTTTCCTTGTTCAGTGAGTTTTGATCCACAACGGGGGCCTGTTGTTCATCCTCATGTAATAAATGCCATGACCACCTCTTCCATAAGGATACAACGAGACAGAGTGAATTTCTTTGTGCTTTCGGCAGACATTTCTCCGGCTCTTAAGGCACAGTATATGGATATACTCAACCAGGTGGCAAACATTCATCAACAAGATCAACCAAGTCAGCCAGAAAAAAACAAGGCAAATAAAAAAGTCTCACCAGTGGTAGATATCATTAGGCTTAAAGTGAAAAAGGACAACTCCAAAGACAAAAAATGATACCTTACCCCCATATAGACCCTACCATCATAAAAATAGGCCCTTTGGCCCTGAGGTGGTATGGTCTTATGTACCTTTTGGGTTTTTTGGCCTCTTTTTATCTGGTGAAAAGGCAGATCGCAGAAGAGGCCAAGAGGGGATGGTTGTCAGATGTAGCTAAACAAGAGCAACTACTTGAAGGTATTATGGTTGCCCTGGTGATTGGTGTCATCTTGGGGGGAAGGCTTGGTTACGTATTGTTTTACAACCTGCCATATTTTTTGAAGCATCCACTAGAAATATTTGCTACTTGGCATGGTGGAATGTCATTT
>JAMOUE010000037.1 GCA_027068235.1 Deltaproteobacteria bacterium
TACAGAAACCTATTTACACGTGCATCTTTAATCTGCCATTTTTATGCAAAAATGTAAAATATGCACCACTCAAGAGCACAAAGTGGTGCATATGCACCATTTATTTCCCTCTCATTCCCACAGGACATAAAATAACACCGGAAAATTGTCCGTTTTGGACATTTTTACAGGCAGATATCATCAATTTTATTTTTTGCCAGGCTGGTACACGAGATGCAATTTTTCATAGCAGCGGAATCTTAGCAATCCAGCATTTAAACCTTTAAAGCAAGGCATGATTAGAAATTCATTAAGTTGTAGGGAGGAGAAACATGTACGGTATTAAACAAATACTATTAAGCACAATATTGGCCATTATCCTATCAGCAGCCTTGTCTGTCCCTTCAAATGCTAGCCTGATTGCTTATTTCCCATTTGAGGGCAATGCCAACGATGCAACAGGAAATGGATATGATGGAACAGTACAAGGAGCGGTTCTTACCACAGATGGATATACAGGAAGCGCATATCTGTTTGATGGTACAAATGACTATATTGAGGTGCCGTTAAATATCAATCCTTCCAATATGTTGTCACTCTCAATGGGGGCATGGGTAAAGGCAGATAATGTTTCACCTATTAAACAGATCATTTCCCATGATGACGGTGGTTACGACCGCTCACTGGGGATTGATACAAGAGGTGGATCAACAGGATGGTCTGCATTTTCAGGAAGTGGCGCAGTTTTGGGTGCCTTCCCAGCCCAAACCGACAAATGGGCCTTTGTGGCAGTTGTTTATGATGAGAACGCCAAAACAGTAACGCTGTATGTGGATGGCCAGACCATGAGTGAAACCGGCGATCTAGGAGACGGATATATTACCTTACGGATTGGATCAAACCCGGGATTTGGCGAATACTTTAGCGGCATCATCGACGAAGTCTTCTTTTATGATGAGGCCCTTACCAAGGCACAGCTTGACGGCATCATGAATAATGGGATTTCATCAGTGCCAATCCCAGGTGCCGTC
>JAMOUE010000038.1 GCA_027068235.1 Deltaproteobacteria bacterium
CAGGGATGCCCAAACAGAGAATATTTACCAAGGTGGTGGGAAGTTGCAAGGGAAAAGGCGGCAGGATGCAGCCAATCCCGAAGAAAAGAAACCTGGCATTGCTGCCAATTCATTCCAGGAAGCGCAGGCAAACGTGTTGACATTTTTCCGGCAAAATAATACCGTTAGGAAATAATATCATGTCTCGATATCATTTTTTGTCTGCTTGTTCACTTTCGACACAACAGAGAATTACATGCAAGGTATGTCGTGATCAAATCATTCAAGTGCAGAGAAACCCATAAAATTTGGCACAGGAAGTTTTCAAGGAAACTTCCTCAACATATCCAAGTCCGAGCACGACGCAAACTGATAGCACTGGATATTTCAGCATCATTGACAGATCTGCAAATTCCGCCATCGAATAAACTTGAGGCGCTATCCGGGGACCGGAAAGGCCAATACAGTATCCGGATCAATGACCAGTGGCGTCTCTGTTTTTACTGGAAGGATGGCGATGCCCATGATGTTGAAATTGTGGATTATCATTAGAAAGGGAGCGTTTATCATGGCAGATACACTTATACCGTTGGAACATCCGGGTGTGATCCTAAAAGAAGAATTTATGGATCCGTTTGGCATAACAGCCTATCGGCTTGCCAAGGATACAGGTATCTCCAACATGGCAATAAGTGAAATTGTTCGGGGAAAAAGAGGTATCAGCCCACGCGTTGCTCTACGCTTATCTAAATATTTTGGCGTATCCGAGGGCTATTTTTCCCGCTTGCAGTTGCAGTATGACCTTGACTTAATAAAGGAAAAAGAGGGAAGCGAGGTTGATAAAATTCTTCCATTAGCATCAACAGAACAAACAGAAGCGCACAAAATATCCAGCTGAAAGACGTCCAATGGCCTATGTATGGACAGGATCCTAAAATTCCACTCCCTTGCGGGCCTTGATGCCTTTTTGAAAGGGATGTTTGATCTCCTGCATGTCAGTGACCAGGTCAGCGGCCGCAATCAGGCCATCG
>JAMOUE010000039.1 GCA_027068235.1 Deltaproteobacteria bacterium
AGCCCTTTTCTTCTTGCCTTCCTGACGCCATGTGGGCCTCAATGAAATGAAATTGCCTTTTTCATCTAGCACTATCAGAAATGGAATTTCTTTTTTCTCAAAACCAAATGGTGCTATTTCAAAAGGTTTGTCATCCCGCAACCTTGAATAGTAATTGGCAAGTGCGCTAAGAATCATCGCCGCACCTCCACAGCCGTCAAATCCAGTACGCCTTCCTTCAACTTTGCCTGAAAAAAAGTGGGAATTGCAGGTTTTTGGCTGTAGTCCCAATCATATAACATCCAGCCAAGGTCCCTGTTTTCGGAAATAGGAGTTGGCAAGTCAGCATTTTTATCAAGCAGTTCAAAATCTGCCACAAACTCTCTGCACCCTAGATATGGCCTATGAAAACACTGCCCTCTTCCAGCTCTTCTTAAAAACATTTGTTCAAATTTGGTTACATTATCTTCTGAGCTGGCCTTGTCGGTCAGTTCAAAATATGCATGAATAATGTAGGCTACGTCACGAAGCACAAGCGCTGCCCGTTGCTGTCTTTCCTTGCCCACATCACTATAAATCCCAAGTTGACCACGCCCTTTTTTCATTGCCGCCAGGGCAGTTTTAGCAGAAACGATTGAAGCCACTTCATTTCTTCGAATATTGAACCATCTTATGGGTTTTAGTACGTCTATTTTTAGAATTTTCCAGGCAATGGCCGGTTTCCACAAAATTGCTTCAAGGACGCCCCTGGCTGCCGATGGGGTCATGACGTCATAACTGACCCTCTCTACCTTCATCTCCGGTCTAGTAAAACATGCGTATTCGCCAGAAACCTTCAATCTAAAGGGGGCGCTTTTTTTCATTTCTGTTTCTTCTCCTTAAACTAAATAATCAAATCTTCCGGGGCTATTAATTGGGCCTCATCTGGAGGCAACAAACCGTAAGTTGGATGATATAGACTTTCATCAAGCATGACTAACTCTTCTTGGAATCCTTTTGGGGCTACATGGTGGAGAAGCCCCTTTTTCCCTAAAAATTCAAATAAATCCTGATAGATGGAGATGGAAAAACGCTGAAGTTTTCTTATTATTCGTCTATAATTCCAAGGCTGTTTTTCGAGATCGGAAATAATTTTATGGACATCTCCATAAGGAACGAGGACATCCACTTGTGTCCTATCATCTATGAGCTTGAACCGCTCAGAAGCCGTACGAAAATAATAATCTAGCCTGTTACCTCCAAGGAGCATCAGGATATCTTTTTGGTCCATGGCCTTGTGACCAAGCTGCCAATATAGCCGGTGAAAATAAGTTCTGACTGTGGAGATAGAGTCCAATTCATCCAGATGTGTTTTTATAATTTCCTCTGCAATAGCAGCCGGTTGAGATACATAAACAGGCTGTTTTGAAGGCTTGAAAATTACCACCTTACCCAGACCAGCAAGTCTTCCTTCCCTATTGCAGCGGCCAGCTGCCTGAATTATAGAATCAAGGCCTGCAAGGGCTCTAAAGACAAGTGGAAAATCAAGATCCACCCCAGCCTCTACAAGAGATGTACTAATAACTTTAACAGGCTGGTTGTCATTTTGCTGAAGCGATTCCCTAATCTGCTGCAATACACTCCTTCTATGATCAGCACACATATTGGTGGACAAATGAAACACATTGTCCTTTTCAAGAAGCCTTGTCACCTGCCTAGCATGCTCTTTCAAATTCATTATGCATAGAAAAGATGAATTTTCCTGAGCTAAGTTTTCAGCTAGTTCTTCTGTTTCAATTGGCTCGAGTTCATTCAACAGAGCATATTTCACCCGTTTCAACTCTTTGTTGAGCTGTTCTGGTTCACTTGCGATTTCGATGGGCTCCTTTTCCAGCCCTTCAGGAAAGGTAAAATCGATACCATCGTATCTAATAAGTACCGGTTGAGTAGCAGTGCAAAAAATGGGGGTCACTTTGTAATAAAGAAACAGTTCCTCTATTGCGGAAATGATTGGCCGTAGATAGGCCGATGGCATACACTGTGCTTCATCAAAAATGACAACACTATTAATGATATTGTGCAGTCGTCTACACCTGCCTGGTTTGCAGGAATAGATAGATTCAAAAAACTGGACAGCAGTCGTTACAATTATTGGGGCATCCCAATTTTCAGAAGCAAGTCTTAGGTGAATTCGGCTATCAGCTTCACTGTCGTCTTCCACTAGATTGGAATGATGTTCCAGTACCACTTCTTCAAATCCGGGAATTTTCCTGAATGTATCAGCAGTTTGCTCTATAATGTTAGTGTATGGTATAACATAAATTATACGTTGCTTAGCGTGTCTAAGTGCATGATTTAGTGCAAATGCCAATGAAGAGAGAGTTTTCCCACCTCCAGTTGGAACCGTTAAAGAAAAAATATTAGGGGCCATCTGAGACTTTTCAAGGCAACTGTAGAAAACCTCTTTTCTGAGCTGATTTACCTTGGAATCTCGCGCTCCATCTATGATATTCTTCATGTATTTCAAAAAACAGTCATTTAGGACATTCAGCCGAGGATAATGGTGGGCACGTTTTCTGCTTCGGGCCTTATCCATAAAGGCTTCTGTATCAAGATAATCTGCATCCACAAGACATGAAAATAGCATTCTGATATAAAATGAAGGACTTGCACCTTTGGGTATAGGTTGATGGACTGGGGGCTGCTCTTTCAGCCATTTAGGTACATTTTGAAGAATTTCATGCGAACGCTCTGGATTGCGCAATTTTACCTCAAGAGCCTTTGGGCCGATTTTATCTGCTTTGTAGTCAGTAAGGCCTGCATGATGGCCCATAATTAGCCAGGAAAGTACCCTGTCTGCTCCAGGCCAGCCCTTCAAAATGGCGAGGTGACCCCCAGCTTCAGAATGAATTATCGGCCACTTGGCCATAAGATTTGTCTTTATTCCATTTTCAACAAAAAGCTTCGCCTGAAAAACAGGGGAATATTTCCCCAAATCATGCCAAAGCCCTGCCAAATAGGCCCAATTATCCCCTCCGAACTTGGCCGCAAATTGGGAGGCAAGTTCAGCAACGTTTTTTAGATGTTCTTCAAGGGGTTGCCATTTTTCAGGTGGCTCACCTTCTAAGCTGTGTGCATAAAATTCCATTTTCCTCCATATTTCATAGGAAAAAGACGATCTTATCTTCTTTTTTAAAAGCATTTTGTGTTTTTGGCAAGTAAAACGGATTACTAATATGGTCTAGTAGGAACAAAAAAGAACTTTTGGATAAAAACACCACACCATCCAAAAGGTGGCCTAAAGTATTTGCTCATGGTATCTAAAACAAAAATAATAAGTAAAATGTTTGTTGGGTTATAAATATCCTGATAGATTGCAGAATTACTTAAGTCTGCTTATGTAGTGAATAAGTGCGGTGTCTTTGTATGAAATTAGAAAAAGCGTTATTCATAAATTGCTTAGCTGCCTTAATACTGCTCTTGATGCAATCCAATGCCCATGCTCTCCAATCCCACATAGGCATTGAAGGCCTCTATGTCCATCAGGGAGCTCATATATTATTTGCGGTTTCTATGGCTACTTTTGCATGGAGAGTTAGAAGCTTTGCCTTTCTTTCTCCAAAGGCTAGGAAAAACTTGTTTATAGGAGCGGTGTTGCTGGTGGTTTGGAATGCTTGGGCCTTTACTGGGCATATTATTGAGCTTGCCATACCCAAAGACCACATCTCATATCATCCAGGTGCAAAAGTTCCATCACTTACAATCCATTCATGGATGGATATATTTTACTACTTTTTCAAAATGGACCATTTATGGTGCCTGCCAGCCATTTTTTTCATCTATTTAGGCATTAGCGACATCTCAAACACATCTACGGAATGGTAACTAGAATGGAATGGTCTCTTTTTCCAGTCTGGATAGTTGATTTCTTTGGCTCGGCAGCCATGATCCTGGTTTCTGCATTGTGTGTTGCCAAGGCTTATGAAAATTCAAAGAAAAACCCAGACAGCCCCCTGGCAGCCTATATTCTATGGTTCAGCATGGCGCTTTTTGCCTTCTCAGGATCAAGGTCCATTGGCCATATGGTTAAGTATGTGCTGATTTACTTGGGGCGCAGTGATTTGTGGCACAGACTGTCTCCCATAAGCGGTTCCATCAATACCATTGCCTTTGTGGGAATAAGCTCTGTAACGCTCTTTTTTCATAGAATGCAGAAGATCATAGAGAAAATGG
>JAMOUE010000040.1 GCA_027068235.1 Deltaproteobacteria bacterium
ATCTGATGACTTTGATGACCTTGGTGATTTACCAGCCCCGCTCAAGCAGGCTCTCAAGGACATTGAAGATGACAAGTCAAGGGCCGTGGCACTTGGGCCTGGAATTATGTATCAGAACAAAAACTTCATGGCCACATTGAGATACTCTCACGAGTTTGCAGTAAAAAACGGACCTGAGCTGCAAAATGTGTGGTTCAAACTGATTTACATATTTTAATTCAAAAATATTACTAGGAGCGTAAAAGAGATGACAAAGTGCTACAGATTGCTTAGGTCATTTTTGGCTTTGCAATGACGGCTCATACCATCTTAAAAAAGCTCCCAGTAGATGACATGAATAGCACTAAAGGAAAACACAAAAAATACTGAAAAAACAGGAGAGAATTTTATCATGTCAGATAGTTACAAAATAGTATTGGATGAAAAAGAGCTTCCAAAGGCCTGGTATAATGTATTGCCTGATCTGCCGGAGCCACTGGCCCCGCCTCTTAATCCCCAAACAGGACAGCCTGTATCACCAGATGACCTTAAGCCCATCTTTCCAGACGAACTCATAATGCAAGAAGTGAGTCAGGACAGATGGATTGAGATACCAAGCGAAGTCCTTGATATTTACAAACTGTGGAGGCCAACACCTCTTATTAGGGCAAGAAGGCTTGAAAAGGCACTTGGTACCCCTGCAAGGATGTACTACAAAAATGAGGGGGTAAGTCCTCCAGGAAGTCACAAGCCAAACACCGCCGTTGCCCAGGCCTACTACAACAAAAAGGCAGGGGTCAACAAACTCACTACCGAAACCGGCGCTGGACAGTGGGGAAGTGCGCTTTCATTTGCATGCAGCCTTTTTGACATGCACTGCACGGTCTACATGGTAAAGGTGAGCTACAACCAAAAACCATACCGCCGCATCCTTATGCACATTTGGGGCGGTGAGGTCTACCCTTCTCCTACAGACAGGACAAATGCTGGAAGGGCAATCCTTGAGAAGAATCCCGACTCTATGGGCAGCCTTGGAATTGCCATTTCAGAGGCTGTTGAAGACGCTGCAACCCACGAAGATACAAACTATGCCCTTGGAAGCGTGCTCAACCATGTGCTGCTCCATCAAACCGTCATAGGCCTTGAAACCAAGAGGCAGCTTGAACTTGTTGAGGATAAGGCAGATGTGATTGTAGGGTGTGTTGGAGGCGGCTCTAACTTTGGAGGAATGATACTTCCCTTTGTAAAGGATAAGATAGATGGCAAGCATGATATAGACATAATCGCCATTGAGCCAAAATCTTGCCCCACATTAACCAAAGGGCTCTATCAGTATGACTACGGCGATACGGCAGGAATGACCCCGTTGATGCTCATGTACACCCTTGGTCACACCTTCGAACCTCCTGGCATACATGCAGGTGGTCTAAGGTATCATGGAGATGCACCCATACTTTGTAATCTTGTTAAAAACGGGGTTGTTTCACCAAAGGCCTACACACAGAATCCCGTTTTTGAAGCGGCAGTCCTATTTGCAAGGACGGAAGGTATTGTACCAGCCCCTGAAACATCTCACGCCCTTAGGGGGTGGATTGACGAAGCATTAAAGTGTAAGGAAACCGGTGAAGAAAAGGCGATAGTGTGCTGCTTTAGCGGTCATGGTCACTTTGATCTTGCAGCCTATGACGACTACCTGGAAGGCCGTTTGGAGGATTACGAATATCCGGAAGACAAGATTGCAGAGGCATTAAAGGATCTTCCAAAGTTTCCAACTGGACTCTAAGCCAAGGCTACTCCATCTATAAAAGCTAAAATAGCTGCAACACTATTCACACCAAACCAACAACAGCCCCTTTGCTCTAAATGGTAAAGGGGCTATTTTTGTCTCATGCCTGTATTTCTTTTGGATGACAATGAAGTGGATTTTCCACCAGTAGAGTTGGCAAGACCAGATGGCCTTCTTGCCGTTGGCGGGGATCTTTCTGTTAAAAGGCTCCTAAAGGCCTACAAGACGGGCATATTTCCATGGTTTAATCAAGGAGAACCTATTTTATGGTGGTCTCCAAATCCGCGCATGGTCTTATTCCCCCAGGAACTTCATATCTCTAAAAGGCTTCAGCGCACCATCAGGCAAAACAAGTTCCGCATCACATGCAACGTTGCCTTCCGTCAGGTCATGGAACTTTGTGCCCTTGTAAGGCTTGAAAAGGGTGAAACCACCTGGATCAACCAACAGATGCTCGATGCCTATTGTAAGCTCCATGAGCTTGGCTATTGCTACAGCGTTGAGGCATGGCAAGGAGACTACCTTGCAGGAGGGCTTTATGGTGTGCTTTTAGGTAGCGTCTTTTTTGGTGAAAGCATGTTCGCAAGGGTGAAAGAGGCCTCCAAGGTGGCATTTGTACACATGGTTCAAGCATTTTACCAAAGAGGCCTCATGCTAATTGACTGCCAAGTTGAAACTAGCCATCTAAGGCGATTTGGCGCAAAACCTATTCCACGAATCCTTTTTAATCAATTGCTCCACAAGTGGACCAAGGAAGAGATTAAGAAAGTCGATCCAGGGCCTCTTCCAATCGATTAAGCCCTTCGTTTATCTGGGCCTTGTCAGTTGCATAAGAAAACCTGATGAACCTATCATCTCCAAATGCAATCCCTGGTACACAGGCAACCTTTGCCTTTTCAAGCAGATAATCTGCAAGCTCCAAAGAGCCTTTTATTTCAAAACCATCTGCTGACTTGCCAAAAAAGGACGAAACATCCGGAAATACGTAAAATGCTCCTTGGGGCGTATTACACTTTATTCCTTGGATATTGTTAAGCCGTTCAACAATGTAATCCCTACGCTCTTTAAAGGCCTTCACCATCTCTTTTACGCAATCTTGGGGGCCTGCAAGTGCAGCATAAGCAGCCTTTTGGGCAATGGAGTTTGGATTAGAAGTGCTTTGACTCTGAATCTTGGTTGCAGCCTTTATTACCGGCTGTGGCCCTGCCAGGTATCCTATGCGCCACCCAGTCATGGAATATGTCTTTGATACTCCATTGGCAACTATTACATGCTCTTTGGCCTCTGGAAAGACAGATACGGGATTTTCAGGGCTCTTTCCATCAAAACGAATCTCATCGTATATGTCATCAGTTATGATGTAAAAACCTTTTTCCACAGCCATCTGCGCCAAGGCCTTCAAGGTCTCTGTACTATAGACTGCCCCTGTTGGATTTGAAGGGCTGTTGATAATAAGGGCCCTTGTCTTTTCGTTTACCAAGGAAGAAAGTTCATCTAGATCTATATCAAAATCACTTTCTGGCCTGGAGGATAGAAGCACCGGACGTCCTCCTGCAAGCTCAACCATGGCCGGATAGGAAACCCAATATGGAACAGGAATTATTACCTCGGTCCCAGGGTCAACAATTGCCTGTAAACAGTTATAAAGGCCCTGTTTGCCACCAGTTGATACAACGATTTGATCCAGTTCATAATCTATGTTGTAGTCCCGCTTTAGCTTGTCTGCAATTGCCTGCCTAAGCTCCACTATCCCTGCAACCGGCGTGTATTTGGTAAAGCCAGCTTTAATGGCCTCAATGGCTGCATCTTTAATATGGTCGGGCGTATCGAAATCTGGCTCCCCAGCAGACAGATTGATAATGTCTGCACCCTGGGCCTTTAGGGCCTTGGCCTTTGCATCCACAGCAAGGGTTGGGGAAGGTTTGAGGTTTACTACTCTTTGTGCAAGCGGCGTGCTCCAACTCATCTGGTTCCTCCTAAAAACCTTGTAAACGTTATGCTCCCCTTTTACTAAAGAGGTCTTGTTTGCACAACCTATTTGTCATCCATATCCTCAAACGTAATCAACGCCAACAAGATAAAGGCCGCACGGCGGAGCTGTAGGCGGGGCAACTCCCCGATCCCTGGCATCAAGTATCCTTTGAGCCTCCTTCCAGGGCAGCTTTCCCAAGCCAACTTCTTTTAATAATCCACAGATGTTTCTAACCATATATTTCAAAAAGCCATTTGCCGTTACCTCAACCTGTATCTCTTCATATTCAAGGGGAAGATATTGCTGACATACGCCTCTTTTGACTTTCAGAGCTGTTATTGTACGGACGGTTGATTTAACGCTTGAGCCCGATGCCATAAAAGATGAAAAATCGTGTTTGCCAATGAGAATCTTGGCTGCTCTGGCCATGG
>JAMOUE010000041.1 GCA_027068235.1 Deltaproteobacteria bacterium
GAATCTGGATATGCCGATTACCAGCGCGATACATTTTTCACCGTGGGCCTTAAAGGCACTGAACCTAAACACCGGGACAAGATCGTACAGATCATACAAGACACCATCAAAAAAGAGACTGAACAAGGACTTGACCCTGAAAAACTGGAAACTGCTTTCCATCAAATAGAAATGGAATCTCTTGAAATAAAAGAGATGTACCCTTTGAGACTCATGGATCGTACATACCGCTCCTGGCTGTATGATGCAGATCCGCTTATCAATCTGCAAATAAGAGAGTTGCTTGAGGAACTTCGGAAGCGGCACAACAAACAGTCTGGCTTTTTTGAATCAATATTGAAAACACAATTGGCAGACAACCCGCACCATTCCATTCTCACCTTTGTGCCAGATCCGGAGCTTCTGCAAAAAAAGGAGGAAGCATTAAAGAGAAAACTTGCTGAAATAAAGGCACAGATGTCTGAAGAAGAACTCCTTCAACTTGCTCAGGAGGCCAAAAAACTTCTGGAGATGCAGATGTCTCCAAATCCCCCTGAAGCCTTGGCAACACTGCCCAGATTGAGCCTCAAAGATGTGCCTAAAGAGCCTATGGAGCTTCCCACTTCAACAGATGCAGCAAAGGGCATACGCTTTCTGCACACAGATATATTTTCCAATGGCCTAAACTACATAGCAATTTCCATTGACCTAAGAGGCATAAACGAAGAATTGATCGATTATCTGCCTGTGTATAGTGATGCAGTGGTTAAAATGGGAGCAGGCCCCTATGATTATGTAAAAATGGCTGAAAGGGAGGCTGCCGTTTGCAGCGGTATTGTGGTAGGCCTTTCTTCAAAGGGAACGGTTGAAGAACCAGACCTGTTCCGGCCCTCCATGACCTTTTTTACAAAAGGCCTGGACAGAAACCTTGAAAAAATGACTGACATATTAAAAGAAAGACTGCTCCAGCCTGATTTCTCAGACAAACAAAGGCTGAGAGATGTGCTATATCAGGGCCGGGT